>CAMDDY010000417.1 GCA_945893125.1 Bordetella parapertussis | reverse complement strand
AGGCGCTGCGCTTTTCCGGTCTACGAGACTGTGTGGACGATGTCATTGCGCCTTGGCGTGATTGCCGGCGCCGAATTTCTCAATTTGCCCGAGCATGCCTTCCGCGCTGCTCCAACAGCCAGCGGCGTCGTGACTGCCTGCCCAGCGTTTAAGTTGTCGCAGATGCTGCTCGTGCCGGCGAACATTCATCAACACTTCGCCGAGGAATGCCTGAAGATCAAATGTCACACCAAAAACCGCCGGCTGTTGCATTACGTCATAAGCGTAATAGAGCGCCGTCCAGGAATAGTCCGGGTCACGCGAGACTGCCTTGATACTCTCGATCAATTCCGCCATCCATTGGGGATCGTGGCCAAAAAACTTCGTGATTCCGGAAAATATCAACCTGGGTTCCGTGGGCGTATCCCAATAAGGGTTGGGCACGGCATAGCCGTCCTGGCCCTTAAGCAGCTTATCCATGCCGGCTTGTTGCACCGCGCCTTCAAACCATTTCGCATACATGGCTACCGCCCGTGATCCACCCGATTACTGTCGCCGCCATCCAAATTGCACAAGATGCAAGCGCGTAATGGACATTACGCGAATCCATTACCGTTTTCGAGAAGCAAGACAGCACTACTTGTTACATACAATCACAGTCTGCCCATTGGAGGATGACGAAACGGTGTGAATAACGTTATTGCCCACCTTGATACGATCACCGTTGTCCAGGCTGTGCGATTGGCTCGTGCGTTGTGGCAACGATGTACTGAGCGTACTGCCCTTGCGTTCAATCTTGAAGGACACCGGTTTATCACATTTGTTTTGGGTACTGACGGTAACGGCGTGCGACAACGTTGCCGTCCCTGCGCACACCAAAACGAACATTCCCTGCATCAGTATTCTGCCCATTGCGCTTTTCCTTTCGATATTCTTGCGTTGTGACGTTGATGAATCACTGAATTGTGCTGCCCCGTGTTTCCACGACATGGTCGCGATGACCGGGCAGTGACGATTGTTACATGTGGACATCAGGAAAAACAATGGTGTTGGAACAACAAAATGTCCCGAGTGTGCAATTTGTCACTGCGTAAACGATTGCATCTAAACGCAATAGCGGAAAAGCGCAGCGCCAAGGGAAGGCGCGAGAACACTCGCGGCAGCCGTCAATTACCGGCTACGTTTTTGCACCCAGAATTCATACGCCGCGATAACTGAATTATTTTTCGCTATCGCCAGGCGGAAAACGCGCTTTCTACCGCAGCCCCAACACATCAAACATATCAAACAGCCCCGATTTCTTGTCCGCCAGAAACCGCGCCGCACGCAACGCGCCTTCCGCATAAGTAGACCGGCTGCCCGAACGCACGGTCACTTCAACGCGCTCGCCTTCGCCAGCGAACATCACCGTGTGCTCGCCCACGATATCGCCGCCGCGAATGGCGTGAAAGCCGATAGTTTTTGCGTCGCGCTCGCCGGTGACGCCCTCGCGGCCATGCGCTGCCACCTGCGACAAATCACGTCCCAGCGCCTTGGCTACCACCTCGCCGAATTTCAGCGCGGTGCCCGACGGCGCATCGACCTTGTGGCGGTGATGCGCTTCGATAATTTCCACGTCGTAGTCGTCGCCGAGAATTTTTGCGGCGATCTCCGCCAGCTTGAACGTCACATTGACGCCCACCGCCATGTTGGGCGCGAACACGATGCCGATGTCGCGCGACGCTTCGCTGATGGATTGCTTTTGTGCCTCGCTAAATCCGGTGGTGCCGATCACCATGCGCACACCGTGTTCACGGCACGCAGCCATATGGCCGAGCGTGCCTTCGGGCCGCGTGAAGTCGATCAGCACGTCGCAGCCCTTGAGCGCCGCCTGGTAATCGGCGGTAACGGTGACGCCGGTTTTAACCCCCGCGAACTCACCGGCATCTTTGCCGATGTTGCTGCCGGCGGGAATTTCCAGCGCGGCCGCCAGTTTCAGCGCCGGCTGGCGCAGCAAACCCTCGATCAAGGTGCGGCCCATGCGACCGCCGGCGCCCGCTATGGCTATGTTCAAAGTCATCGATTTATCCAACACATTTTAAAGGCCGATTTTCTCAAGCATGCGCCCGAAGAATCCGCGCTCTTCCTTGGGTTTATCTTCCGCCTTCACGTCGGGCTTGGTCGCGGCTGGTTTTGCAGCCGGCTTATCGATTGCGATTGCGCTTGAGTTGGCGTTGACGGCGCCCGAACTCACCGGCGTACCGGTGCTGGTCGTCAAGGTCGCGGCTGCCGGTGCTTCTGCCGCCAATGGTTTAGCGGTATCGGGTTTAACTGCCGGTTTGGCGGCGTCGGGCTTCATCTCCGCCGCAACCGGCTTGGCCGGCTCGACCTTCGGCTTGTTATCGCCCACCGCCTTGTCGGCCACCGGCTTGGCGGGAATCACATCGCCTTCGATGCGATCCAGCTTGTCTTCCTTGAAAAACACCACCAACCGGCGCTGCTCGACGACTTCGCCGCGCTGCATGTAGCTGTAAAAATAATCCCAGCGATCCGTACGAAACGGATCCACCAGCAAGGGCGTGCCCAGGACAAAACGCACCTGAGTGCGCGTCATGCCCAACTGCAACTTTGTCACCATCTCCTGCGTGACCGCGTTACCCTGCTGAATATCGATCTTGTGCGCCGTCAGGCCGGGCATCATCGGCACCTGCTTGCAACCCGACAACACCGCCAGTACGGAGATGGTTATTAAGTGTTTGTTTTTAATAGGCATTTTTAATGGTCACGGAACATGATGGAAGAAATCCGGCAGCGCCAACATCTTGTAGACCACGTCGGCAGCGTGTGGTTTCCACCATGAATAATTACTAATATCATAGCCCAGCAGGCCCACTCTCCGATAGAGACATCGTTGAACTCCACAGAAAACCTAAAAACCAGCGGCCTCAAAGCGACGATGCCGCGGCTGCGCATCCTCGAACTGTTCGAGAAAAGCACGGTGCGCCATCTGTCAGCCGAAGATGTCTACAAGCTGCTGCAAAAAGAAGGCACCGACACCGGACTCGCCACCGTGTATCGCGTGCTAACCCAGTTTGAGCAAGCGGGGCTGCTGATCCGCCACCACTTTGAGTCCGACAAAGCGGTGTTCGAACTCAATCAGGGCACGCACCACGACCACCTGGTGTGCATGCAATGCGGCCACGTCGAAGAGTTCTATGATCCTGAAATCGAAAAACGCCAATCACAAGTGGCCGAAGCGCGCGGCTTTCGCATCCACGACCACTCGCTGCATATTTACGCGGATTGTTTGCGGGGCGATTGTCCTCGCAGGGCAGTGAAGGGTAAGGCGTGAGGAGTAAGGCGTAACAACGATCGCGGGGTTACACCTCACGCCTATCGCCTCACTCCACAGGCTTGATCCCGATATCGCGTATCACCTTCGCCCACAGCACCAGTTCGCTTTTGAGCAGCTTGTCGAGATCAGCCGCCGAGCCGCCCACCGGACGCATGCCGTCGTTGATGATCTGTGCGGCTACGTCGCGGTCTTTCACCGATGCCACCACGTTCGATTCGAGTTTTGCAATCACCTCGCGCGGCGTGTTTTTCGGCGCCATCAGGCCTGCCCAAATCGCCGCGGCATAACCCGCATAACCCTGTTCCGCCACGGTGGGAATATTCGGCGCCTGCACCATGCGTTCGGCGGTGGTGACGCCCAATGCGCGAAGTTTGCCGGTCTTGATGTGCGGCATCGAGGTCACGTAGGAATCGATCTTGGTATGAATAAAACCGCCCAACACGTCCTGCAGCGCGGGCGCGGCGCCCTTGTACGGCACATGCACCATTTTGATACCGGCGCGGCTATTCAACATCTCTTGCGCGAGGTGCGGCCAGGTGCCGTTGCCGGCGGTCGAATAGGTCATCTCGCCGGGGCGCTGCTTCACCAGTGCAATAAATTCCGCCAGTGTTTTCGACGGAATTGACGGATGTATCACCACGATCGCGCCCCAATCAGCGAGCAGCGCCACCGGCACGAAATCGGTCGCGGCGTCGTACGCAAGCTTGCGATGCAAAAATTTATTCGCGGCGAACGCGGTCGAAGCCATCAACAAGGTGTAACCATCCGCCGCAGATTTGGCCACGTGCTCATGCGCGATCAACCCGCCCGCTCCCGCGCGATTATCGATCACGATTTGCTGACCGCCGCGCTCGCGCAATTTGTTGCCCACGCGGCGCGCCACCACGTCGGTGGCGCCACCCGCCGGAAACTCCACCACGATACGCACCGGGCGCTCCGGATAATCCGTAGCGTTCGACGCGCCTATCGCCGCCCCGCAAAGGATATATCGTAAATATATGTTTTTAAACACTTTTTTAACTATCATCCTCTATAAAGCGCTGGATTCCAGGTATGCGTTTCATCCTGCCCATCCTTGCACCACGCATACAGCGCGTCGTAGATCAGCATGCCCTGCTTCAACATCGCATGATCGTCCGCGAAGTTGCGCGAAAGTCCCTGCGATATCGCCAGCAAGCCCGCCGACTGCGGCGCGAGATCAAGCCGTCCGGTATCCGCGCCGCGCACGATCAATGCCAAACGATCCAGCGCCGGCTCCGACAAGCGAAAGGTTTTAATAAACGCATCAAAGCTGCACAACTCACCCGCATGCGTGTACGCCACATCGGCCACATCGTACGGCTCGGCATCACGCTCGGCGGCAATGCGCTTCACCTCCGCCGCCGGCACATACAAAAATTCCGCGCCGGGATCCACGAAGCGCGCCACCAGCCATGGGCACGCGATGCGATCAATCTTGGGCCGTTCGCGCGTAATCCAGCGCGTGGCCGCATCTTTGGGTTTGTGTGCGACGGCGCCGCCATTGGT
>CAMDDY010000416.1 GCA_945893125.1 Bordetella parapertussis | reverse complement strand
GCAACACTCGTGCTGCGTGTTCGGAACCTTCTGTCTGATCGATGAGTCACATGGCGCAATAGCGTGTACGCCGCGTTCATGGGTGTACGCGCAGGGCAATCCGCCGGCACGAATGGAATCAGTAGTTGGGACGGCGCAACGGGTTGCCTCGCTGTAAACAGTATTTACAGTGGCTCTGTCAGCCCGCTTGATGCACGTTACGCATCGGCCTTTGCTCGCAAGAGCGCCCGAAACCGGCGATTTCCTGAAAGCCGGGGACGTAATGTCTGGAGATAGCAGGTGTAGTTGAAGTAGCGTCATGCCCGCAGGTTGCTTATGCGGGCACTGCTGGAAAACGCTTGAGTAACAATAAAGCGTTTGTAGTTGTGCATCCTGCGCCAGCGGCTGTTTCGGGGTTCTATCGCCCGAGTGCTGCGCCAGGGTGTGCTGGTCGTTCTGCGCCAGAGGTCTGGGCCAGCTCACGGCGTCACTACCCGGTGCCAACCGGTAGTGACGACGTGAGGAATCTGAAAGCCGTCAATGAGTTATCGACGATTTTCTGAGTGACGACCCTTAGTGACGGACCATCCTGGCCCATCACGTTGTAAGAAACCGTGCAATGCGGTTTGCAGTAAACCCGCTCTCAGCGGGGATCGGATAGAGCTTGGCGCAGCCAGCGCTCCCCCGAGCCTTGGGTCATGGTTCAACGATGGTCAGCAACTCCCACAGGAGGCGCCATCGATGCCAATGCCGTGTCGGGCAGGCAAGCAGTATAAGCAATCGACACAAACCGGGAGTGGTGTCCCGCGGTCCCTCGTAGCGCTCTTCATGCCACGGCACGAAGAGACGGACAGAAACACTTACCGAACCGATTTATACACCAAGAGTAATTGCACCAGCGTATTGGAACTATTACCTTATTGGAAAAGCTTTACTGAAAAAGATAGATTGACTGCACGCCGACCGCACGCGGACTGCTCTTCGACCGCAATCAGACTGCAAATAGGCTGCAAGTCGGAAGGATAACGCAGGAGCAACGTGGTTCGGCGTCGATGGCGGAGCCGCACTTAATGCACTCGTTTTCCGTTCGTACGGCAGGAGTGTTGAATCCAAGGACATCCAGTATGGATTTACGCAAGCCAGACTTGGCAGTTATGACTACCGCGAGTCATGGCAGCCGCAACGGTGCACATGCGGCTATTACGTTTCCGGAAACGTGAATGCAATCTTGATCAAATCACAACACCAGTATGAAGGCATCATGACAACCGCGGTGACGCGCTGTTTTCCCCTTAACATCACAATGAAGCGTGGTCACGGCGGAAACGCAACGAGCAGCGGCCAGCGGAATTACGTATCGCTTTCTAGACATTATCTAGACACGGAAGGCTTTCTTACTGCCAACAATCAACCTAAGTCATTGATTTTATTGGCGTCCCCACGGGGATTCGAACCCCGGTTACCGCCGTGAAAGGGCGATGTCCTAGGCCTCTAGACGATAGGGACAACGAGGCAACAACAACCTGCGAACTACTAAACGGATGACGCACTTTTACTGCGATTTTGGTGGAGGTAAGCGGGATCGAACCGCTGACCTCTTGCATGCCATGCAAGCGCTCTCCCAGCTGAGCTATACCCCCACGAAAGGATGCGGATTATACCGGCGGCCCAACTCTCTGTAAAGGAACAAAAATCCTGCAAAACGTCATGCGGGAAAGGTTTGCAGTTGTTGAGCCATGCGTGCCAAAACTTGTTCGCGGCCTATCAATTCCAGCGTGGCATCAATGGATGGCGTTTGCGCAACGCCAGCGACCATCACGCGCAGCGGCATGGCGAGATTGGGCATTTTGAGTTTGTGTTCCGCGACAACCGCTTTTACCGCCTCGTTGATCTTTGCGCGATTCCATTCAACTATCGCAAGCCGCGATTGCAGGTCCGCCAGCGCTGCTTTGATATCGGCCGCGTAGTGCTGCTGCTTCAATGCGGCGGATGCTTCTACGGCACGGTAAAAATACACCGCCGCATCGGCCAGTTCCACGATGGTGGATACGCGCTCCTTGAGCAACGCCACCACGCTGGCGAGCGGCGCGCCCTGCTCCACCGCGCAACCGTCCCGTTGCAGAAACGGTAGCGTGAGTTTTGCCAGACGCTCGTTGTCGGCTTCCTTGATGTATTGCTGGTTCAGCCAGCGCAACTTGTCCGGATCAAAACGCGCCGGTGATCGGCTGATATGCTCGAAGTCGAACCATTCGACCAGTTTTTCGCGCGAAAATTTTTCGTTGTCGCCGTGCGACCAACCCAGGCGCGCGAGATAATTCACCAGCGCTTCGGGCAGAAATCCTTCGTCGAAATACTCCATCACGCCTTGCGCGCCGTGGCGCTTGGAGAGCCGTTCGCCGTCTTGCCCCAGGATCATTGGCACGTGGCCGAATAGCGGCAGGGTTTTTCCCAGCGCCTTGTAAATATTGATCTGCCGCGGCGTGTTGTTGACATGATCGTCGCCGCGGATCACGTGGGTCATTTCCATGTCGATGTCGTCCACCACCACGCCGAAGTTGTAGGTGGGGATTCCATCCGCGCGCAGTATCACCAGATCATCCAATTCGTTATTGGAAATGGTGATCGGGCCTTTGATCACATCGTTCCACGTGACTTCGCCTGCATCCGGGTTGCGAAAGCGGATCACGGGTTGCGCACCTGCGGGAGGGGTAAGTCCGGCGCGCTGCGCGTTTTCCGGTCGCCAACGCCCGTCGTAGCGCGGCTTTTCGTTGCGCGCGCGCTGGCCTTCGCGCATGACGTCGAGTTCATCCTTGGTGGCATAACACGGATAGGCGTGGCCGGTGCGCAGCAATTCGTCCGCGACTTCACGATAGCGCTCCAGCCGCTTCATCTGAAAATACGGGCCTTCGTAATCGAGGCCGAGCCACTGCATGCCGTCGAGGATGGCCTGCACCGACGCTTCGGTTGAGCGCTCGCGATCCGTATCTTCGACGCGCAGCACAAACGTGCCGCCGTGTTTTTTAGTGTAGGCCCAGCAGTAGAGCGCGGTGCGTGCGCCGCCGATGTGCAGAAAACCCGTGGGGCTGGGAGCGAAGCGAGTGCGTATCGTGCGTGTCGTGCGTGTCATAAGGGCGCGCCGAAAAATAGGGATAAGGAAAAGCGCGCATTCTACGCGAAGCGTATTGCCTTGTCTTGCGGTATTACGAAAATATTGTTTAAAAACATATACTTATGCATTGACTATCCAGCGCTCAATGGCGCGGTTTTCGGCGCTTGAATTCAGCCACCGCCTGATCCACGCGCATGAACACCGCGCCCTCGTGCTTCAGTTGCGCGATCATGCGTTCGATCACCATGATGCGATGCCCGCGCCCGCTGATGAACGGATGACAGGTATATGTGAGTACGCCCCACGCCAACGTATCACGCATGTAACGAAAATCATCCACCCAGTTTTGTTCGACGTGATGGGCGTTTTTCAAACCTTGCCGCAGCGAGGTTTCGGCGCGCACAAATTCATAATGCGGCGAGTCATCGGTGGACCAATGAATCGGCATTTCAACCAACGGGCTTTGCGCGCCAAACGCGGCGGGTTGCTCCAGCGCAATCACATCGCCCTGCCGCGCGTAGTACGGCGTGTAGTCGTCGCCCATCATGCTGCTGTCGTACTCAAAACCATGTTTCAGGAACAGCTTCACCGAGTGCGGCGACAAATCCCACGACGGCGAGCGATAGCCGCGCGCGTACGCACCGGAGATTTTTTTGATCGACTCGTTAGCGCGCGTGAGTTCACGTTCTTCGTCCTCGGCGCTCAAACTCGCGGGCGGGCGATGCGTCCAACCGTGATGCGCCAGCTCGTGCCCTGCATCGATCACATTTTTAACGGCGTCAGGAAAACTCTCGATGGTGTGGCCCGGCACATACCACGAGGTCTGGATGGCGTGCTTGCGAAATAACTCGATCAGACGCGGCGCGCCCACGCGCGGCCCAAATTCGCCGCGCGACAGCCACGACGGCCCCACCTGCCCGCGCGACATAAAGCCGGAGATGCCGTCGAAGTCGAAAGTTAGGCAAACAATGTGCATTGTTTCGTGAGGCGTTAGGCGTTAGGCGTTAGGCGCGGTAATGTGGTGTTGAGAGTTCTTTCAGCTAATGAGATGATAACAAAATCGTCTCCTCTGACGTGCCACGCCTCACACCTCACACCTCACGAAGAAAACATGGAACATTTTGTACAGAACTGGAACGTACGCAAACCCGTCGCGCGCTCGCGCGGCGGCATTGTCGCCACGCAGAATCGCATCGCCGGCGAAGCGGGCGTCAAGATACTGAAGGCAGGAGGGAACGCTGTCGATGCCGCCGTCGCCACGGGACTTGCGCTCGCCGCCGTTGAGCCGTGGAACAGCGGCCTCGGCGGCGTGGGATTCATGCTGGTCTATCTCGCTAAAGAAAAGCGCGTGCGGGTGGTGGATTTCGGGCCGATCTCGCCCGGCGCGCTGAATCCCGCCGACTATCCCTTGGTGGGCGGATTCACCAGTGATCTGTTTACCTGGCCGACGGTAAAAGATGACCGCAACGTACACGGCCCGAATTCCATCGCCGTGCCCGGCCACATCGCAGGGCTATCGCTGGCGCTGGAGAAATTCGGCAAGCTCAAATTCCGCGAGGTCATTCAACCGGCCATTGCGCTCGCCGAACAAGGCATGGCGGTCGATTGGTATCTCACGCTGAAAATCGCGATTACGGCGAAAGAGTTATCGCAATATCCCAGCTCCGCTAACGTGTATCTGCCCGGCGGCTTTCCGCCCATCACGCCCGCGGGCAGTACGCTCGAACGCCTGCAACTCAAAGGCCTGGCCAAA
>CAMDDY010000415.1 GCA_945893125.1 Bordetella parapertussis | reverse complement strand
CCAACCTACGATGGCTATTTTGCCGCCGGCTTAACTGGAACCACAGCCGGCGCGGTAACGGGCGTGGGTGTGCCCGCCGGAGCGCCCTGCATCTCGCGCATCACCAGCGCGGCCAACCCCAAATGCCGCTCGAATTCGTCGATCGGTGTATACAGATTCAAGCGTATCGCCATCTTCGGGTCGGACGGGTGCTGCCGAAACAGAATGATCGATGAGTACGGCCCGTCTTCGCCCTCGTTGATGTTGGATTCGCGCATGCCGAAGGTGCTGTCGGCCAGCCGGATCAGCCGCGCCTGATAACGCGGGTCTTTTTTGGCGCGCGCCTCGGCGGTCTTGCGCGCGAGCGACCACACCTGCCCGCGCACATCGTCCCAATCCACGAACCCATCCGTTGATAACGCATGAATGGTGATGCCGATGCTGCCGGTCGGCGTAAACAATCGCGCGCGCTTGCCGTCATCAAATCCGCGCCAACCGAACGGCACGGTGAGCAGCGTCTTGGTCGCCGGAGACGCCACCTGCACGTGCCGATCCAGCACGCGCTGCACGCGCACCGGCGTGCCAAAACCTTTATCCAGCAGACCTTTGTTTTCCGCGCTGTCCGGCGCAAAGCTCGCGCTGTCCGCCGCCAGCGCGAACGATGCGTAGGTCGCAGCCGGCAGCGACGTCTCCATGGTGATGAAGTCTTTCTGCGCATGTGCCGGGGCCATGGCAGCCGCCGCCCATACGCTCAACCACAATGTCCATCGTGTGACGTGCCGCCTCATGCTGACCCTGCCATTCCATTGCAAACAGCGCGGAGCTTAGACGCGGCACGGGCGCGGCGCAAGTTATCCGTTAAAATGCAAAGATCAATCAACGGTTAGTACGTATAAGGGTACTCAAACGTGAAAGTCTGTGTCTTTGGCGCCGGTGCGCTGGGTGGTCATCTCGCGGCGCAACTCATCGCCGCCAAAAATTGTGAACTCTCGCTGGTCACGCGCGGCGCGCAACTCGCTGCGATTCGTGAACACGGCATCACGCTCAAAGTGGGGGGCAAGGAACTCGGCGGTAAACCCGTCGCCGCCACCGACAATGCCGCGACGCTGCCGCCGCAGGACATCGTGTTTGTCGCGTTAAAAGCGCAAACCCTACCGGTTGCCGCAGCGGCCATTGGCAAGTTGATCAAGCCCGACGGTTGCGCGGTGTTTCTGATGAACGGCATACCGTGGTGGTTCAATTACAACCTGCCGGGCAACAAGGGCACGCTGCCGCTGCTCGATCCCGATGGCGGGCTGTGGCGCGAAGTGCGTCCCGAACGTGTGGTCGGCTCCGTCGCCTATTCGCCCAATGAAGTGGTGGCCCCCGGCAAGATCGTCAATTCCAATCAGAACCGCTGGGTATTCGGCGAACCGGATCTCACCTCCAGCGCGCGGCTTAAAACCATTCTCGAACTCGTGCGCGCCACCGGCATTGAAACCGAGGAAAGCCCCGATATCCGCCGCGAGCTATTCAAGAAACTCGCCAACAATGCATCGAACAACACGTTGTGTTCGCTGACCCGGCTTGATTCCGCAGGCGTAGCCAACGACAACGGCATCGTCGGCCTGTCCATGGGCATCATCGGTGAAACCCTTGCCGTCGCCGCGAAACTCGGCTGGGACATGAGCAAAGAGGTCATCCCGCAACAAGTCGCCACACGCGCGCGCGGCAAGACCGGCGCAAAGCCGTCCACCTTGCAGGATGTGCTCGCGGGCAAGTCACTGGAGATCGACGGCCTGCTGGGTCAAACGCAAGCGTTCGCGCGCGACCTCGGTATCGCAACACCGGTGATCGACGTGTGCGTGCCGCTGTTGCGCGGGCTGGATACCTCGCTGCGCGCGAAGTAAGCGGGCAACGAACTGCTGACGCAGTAGTCGCGCCGGCGCTACTGCGCCTTGATGCCCGCCGCCTTGACGATCTTGCCGGCGGCCTCGGCATCGGCCAGCAGAAACGTGTCGAATTCTTCCGGCTTCATCAGCAGCGTTTCCGCGCCGAGCATGCGGTAGCGCTCGCGCAGTTCCGGCGTGCCCAGCGCTTTTTGCGCTTCGCTGTTCAGTCTGGCGACCACCGCGCGCGGGGTCTTGCGCGGCGCGAGTAAGCCCACCCAGAACTGATATTCGGCATCCGGCACGCCGGCTTCGGTGGTGGTCGGCAAATCCGGCAACAAGGTCATGCGGCGCTTGGAGCTGACGGCCAGTGCTTTCAATCTGCCGTCTTTGACCAGCGGCACCGCTGCGGCTGCCGGCGAGAAAAACCAGTCAAGCCGCCCGGCCACGACTTCGATCAACCCTTCGGATGTGCCCTTGAACGGCACGTGCGTGGCGGTCACCCCGGCGGCAAGCATCAATTTTTCCGAACTCATGTGCGTGCCGCTGCCGACGCCGCCGGAACCGAAGTTAAGCGCGCGCGGCTTACTTTTCGCCACCGCGATCAGATCCTTGATCGAGGCCCAGCCGCGCTGCGGCGGCACCACCAGCAGGTTGGGCAATTCCGCCAACGTGGCAACGCCCGCAAAATCCCGAATCGGATCGTAGCCCAGATTGTTGTAGAGCCACGGCATGCCCGACTGCGCCGAGGCCGTGAGCAGCAGCGAGTGCCCATCCGGTTCGCTGCGCACCGCCGCGCCCGCCGCGATGGTGCCGCCCGCGCCGGGACGATTTTCCACCACGATGTTCACGCCAAGCTGGCGCGCCATCACCTCGGCGGCCGCGCGGCCAATGACATCGCTGGGGCTGCCCGGCGTGGCGATGCCAATCAGCCGCATCGGGCGTGATGGAAAGGTTTGCGCGACGCTTGGGGCTATCACTATCGTTGTGATCGCGACTACGCCCAAGCGCAGTTTGATTTTAGAAGTAATCATCATCACGTTAACCTTTCTTTTCCAGTTCCGCCCGCACGATGCGGGCGCCGCCGACCAGTGCATCGAGTTTGGCGCGTGCCACGCCGCGCGGTAACGCGGTGCAGCCGCAATCCGGCGCGGCAATCAATCGATTCACGGGTATCACTTCCAGCGCGGCGCGCAGCCGCTCCGCCACCAGCAGCGACGATTCGATTTCGTTGTGGCCGACATCGATCACACCATATTGAATAACTTTGCCCGGCAGCATTTCAAGTATTGACGGCGGCAACGCCGGTTCGGCAAACTCCAGTGACACCTGCTGCACGTTCGCTTTCGCCAGCGCGGGCAGAATTTCATCGTAACCATGCTTCCACTGCTTGCCGCTGCGCGCACGCTGGCCGTAGCCATAGCACACATGCACGCAGGTCACGGCATCAATACCGGCGAACGCGCGGTCGAGCGCTTCGACACCCCAAGCGTGCAGTTTTTCCGGCAGACGCGTTACCGCCGGTTCGTCGAGTTGAATTATCCGGCAGCCCGCCGCCACCAGCGCGCGCATTTCTTCGTTCAGCACGTCGGCGTAAGCGAAGGCGAGCGTGCGTTCATCGCCGTAGTATTCATCGAGCGCACCATCCACCAGCGTGGAAGGCCCCGGCAATGTCATCTTGATTGGCGCTCGAGTGATGCCGCGCACAAACGCGTAGTCGTCGAGTGTCAGTTTCGCGCGCAGCGACAGCGGGCCCACCACGCGCGGCACGTCCTGCGTGAGTTTGCCGGCGCGCACCGTTTTCGGCTTGAGGGTCTTGAAATCGACGCCATTCAGCCCGGTGAGAAAATAAGTGTGATGCGTGGGGCGGCGCTGCTCGCCGTCGCAAAGGATATCGATGCCCGCTTCAATCTGTTCCACCACCGCAAGCCGTGTTGCATCGTCCTGCGCCTCACGCAAGGCCTCGCCCGACAGCCGCCAGTTGCCGGCGATGCTGTACCAGTCCGCCGCGAGCCACGACGGTTTCGGCAGACTGCCGATGATGGTGGTGGGAATCAAGGGAAGCGTCATGGGCTGGTCTCGAAAAGCACAATGTGATGCACGAGTGTGCCACCAATCAACATCCGCATCCAGAGCGGCTACGCCATCGCATACACATACCGCACGGGCAAGGGGTTGATCTCGACTTCGCTTCCCCATAGTTTGCCGAACACCGCTTGCACACGCGCCGGCTGTCCGCTGGTCCAGAACTGTTCACGGCCTGCGGTGGTCTGCGTCGTTAGCAGTTGCTCCACTTCCAGCCGGCGGTGCAACTCGCGTGCCACTGCGGTCGCCGGGTCTATCACACCCACATTCGACCCTGCCACCGCACGTATCGCTTCATGCAAAAACGGATAATGCGTGCAGCCCAGCACGAGAGTATCCACACCGCGCTCAATCAGTGGCGTCACATAGCGCGCGATCACGGCTTCCACTTCTGCGCCTTGCAACGCCGCGTTCTCGACCAGCGTAACCAGCTCGGGACACGGTTGCGGAATGATTTCAACATCGCCACCGAATCGGCCCGCCAACCGCGCGTAGTTGTCGCTCGCCAGAGTTTGACTCGTCGCCAGCACACCCACCACCCGCGACTGTGTGAGTTCGACGGCGGGCTTCACCGCAGGCTCCATCGCAACAATCGCGAGGTTGTAACGCGCACGCAAGGTTTGAACCGCTACTGCCGTAGCGGTGTTGCATGCGACGACAACGGCTTTCACGTTTTCACTGAGAAAAAATTCAACGATTGTCTGCGCGCGTGCCGTGATAAGTGCCGCAGGCCGGTCGCCATACGGTGCCGCAGCCGAGTCCGCGACGTACAGAAAATCCTCATGGGGCAACGCGCGACGAATCTCACGCAGCACCGATAGACCGCCGACGCCGGAATCGAAAACGCCGATGGGGGCGCTGCTCTTAGGGAAGTCACGATCCGAGAATAAATCGTAAGTAATTGTTTTTAT
>CAMDDY010000414.1 GCA_945893125.1 Bordetella parapertussis | reverse complement strand
AGCAGCGGTTCCGCCATCATTACCACCGTGGCGGAGCGCGGGCCTGGCGCCGGTGGCACGAACAGCGCAGCCGGCGCTGTAGGCATGGGACAGATTTCCGAGATCATGGTGATGATCGACAAAGGTTGTGCGGTGAAACTGGTGGCGCCGCTGCCGGATGCGATTCAAAATGTTTCGACGTATTACGCGGCGGCGGCTGCCGCGAGTGCGACGCCCGATGCTGCTGCCGCGCTGGCGCGTGCGTTGACCTCGGATGCGGCGAAGAAAATTTTCGCCGCCACCGGCATCGATTGACGCGCGATCCGTAAATGAAAATTCTGCTCACCGGCGGCGCCGGATTTCTCGGTCAGCGGCTCGCGCATGAGTTGTTAAAAAATGAATTAAAACAAACAGTTACCGGATTGGTGTTGGCGGACATCGCGCCGCTGCGCGACGCCGCATTGTTGGCCGATGCGCGCGTGCGCAGCGTGACCGGCGATCTTCAGCAATTACTTGCCGGTGGCGTGATGAATGGCATCGAAGGCGTGTTTCATCTCGCGGCGGCAGTGAGCGGCGAATGCGAAGCCGACATCGATGTGGGCTTGCGCGCGAATCTTGATACCACGCGCGCCTTGCTCGATGCGTGCCGCACGTTAACGCAACCACCGAAAATAGTGTTCTCCAGTTCGCTGGCGGTGTACGGCGGATTTATGTACGACGGGCCGGACGTGATTGCCGATAACACTTTGCCGATGCCGCAAAATTCCTACGGCACGCAAAAATTTATCTGCGAACAATTGATCGCCGATTACACGCGCAAGGGTTATATCGATGGCCGCAGCGTGCGTTTGCCCACGGTAACGGTGCGCCCCGGCAAGCCCAACAAAGCGGCGTCCGGTTTCATGAGCGGCATTATTCGTGAACCGCTGGCGGGTGTGGAGGCGGTGTGTCCGGTGGATCCGCAAACGGGCGTGTGGATCACCTCGCCACGATTCGCGCTGGCGGGGCTGATCGCGGCGTACGACGCATCACCTGAGCAATGGGGCAGCCGCATCGCGTGCAATCTGCCGGGGCTGTCGGTGCGTGTGGCGGAGATGCTTGCGGCGCTGGAGCGCCGCGCGGGCGCGCCGGTTGCAGCGCGAGTGCGCGTGGAGCAGGATGACGCGATTTCAGCCATCGTCGGCGGCTGGCCGTGGCGCTTTGATACGGCGCGTGCGCGCGGTCTCGGATTGAGCGGCCCGCAGTCGATGGATGACATCATCGCGGAATACATCGCGGATTATCCGTAGGATGGGATACTGGCCAATGGCCGTAACCCATCGCAAACACAGATGCGGACTGGCGTTGTGATGGGTTACGGCCATTGGCCAGTATCCCATCCTACGGGCGGTGCATCACATATCCTTCAGGCTCATCCCCTTCACCTGCTTTTCCACCTGTACATACTCGCGCTCCATCATCACGCGGAATGCTTCGGGTGTCGCGGGCGGCGCGGGTTCAGTGCCGTCGGCGGCGAAGCGCTTGACCATCGCCGGTGCGTTAAGCCCTGCACTGATCACGCGGTTCAACGTCTGCACGATGGCGCGCGGCGTGCCTGCGGGCGCGACAAGGTTGTAGGCGTTCGACGCGCGAAAGCCGGGCACGCCGGATTCTTCCACCGTCGGCAAATCTGGTAAGTGGGCGAGGCGCTTGGGGCCGGCGACACCGAGACCGCGCAGTTTGCCGCTGTGGATGTGCGGCGTGGCGGACACCGGGCTTGCCAACATGAACTGTATTTGCCCGCCAATGATATCCAGCAGCGCGGGTGCTGCGCCCTTGTACGGCACATGCACCATGTTGATACCGGTTAGTGTCTTGAAGCGCTCGGTGCTCAGGTGCCCGGTGGTGCCCACGCCCTGCGAGCCGTAGCTCAGCGCATCGGGCCGCGCCTTGGCATAAGCGATTAAATCCTTGATCGATTTGATGGGCAGCGCGGGGCTCACCACCAGCACATAGTGCTGCGCGGTGAGCTGCACCACCGGCTCGAACGCTTTGCGCACATCGTAGGCCACGCGCTTCATCGCGCCCACCAGCAATAGCGTGTCGGTGCTTGATAGCAGGGTGTAGCCGTCGGGCGCGGCATTCGCCACGAGGTCGGTGGCGAGCACGGTGCCGCCGCCGGGGCGGTTATCCACCACGAAGGGTTGACCGAGTTTTTCGTTGACGATTTGCGACACCATACGCACCACGGTGTCGGGGCCGCCACCCGCCGAGATGGTGACGATGACGCGGATCGGCTTGGTCGGGTAGCCGCCGGACTTTTGCTGCGCGTGCGCGAGGGTCGCCGCGCATACGCATGCAACCGCAAAGCCCGCGCGCAGCATCACGCTCAGCGCTTGAACTCGACGATATCAATTCCGCAATACCGATCCATCACGTAAATCAGGCCACGGTCATCGACATCGATGTCGTTGGTTTGCGGGCAATTCTTGCCGCCGCACGGCTCGGGCACAAACCAGCCGACTTCTTCGGGCGCGGAAGGATCGGCCACGTCAACGATGCGTAAGCCCCCCGCGAACCACGCGCAGTAGGCCAGCGTGTCGCCTCCTTTCCAGTTCTCCTGAAACTGGTGTGCGCCGAAGCGGCCGGGTGCTACGCGGCTCCACGGCGAATCGAGTTCGCTGACTTCAAAAATCGCCAGCGGCTTGATGTTGGCGGGGTCGGTAATGTCGAATGTCCACAGCGCGCCGTGTGGACGGCCTTTGCGCTTGGCCATTTCTTCGGCGGTATGCGCATGATCTTCTTCATCGATGGCGATGGCGATATCGCGTCCGTTGATTTTGCGCGTGAGGCCCATGAAGGTGTGCGACGGCTCGGGAAACGGCGGGTGGTAGTTATATCCGCCGAGCGTGGTGGGCTTGCGGATATCGGTGACATCAACCATATACACGCCGCCGTGCCAGCAGCCGGCGTAGAGCGTGTTGCCCACGCGCACGGTGTGGTGGAGGCGATGCTGGCGCCCCGGCCAGGTGGGTTTTTCGCCGCCCGCGATGTGCTGCCCCGGTATGTGCCAGCGCGATACTTCTTCCGGCTTGGCGGGGTTTTTTAAATCATAAATCACGAGGATGTTGCCGATGTAGCCCGGCATCTCGGTGGAGATGTACGCGTATTTATCATCCATATCAAAGCGATGCACGCCGCGCCCGTGGGTGCGGTGATGGGTGATGAGTTTGGGTTTGGTTTTGTCCGAGACATCCCAAATCTTGAAGCCGCCTTCGTTGTAAGGCCGCTTGGCGAGCGCATCGACTTCAGGAATATCGGCGGCGGCGACGCCCAGCTTGGCGGCGAGTTCGGCATCGGTGGCATCGCGACCGAGCTCCGCGTTCAGGCGTGTGCGCAGCTTGGGCAGTTCATCGGCTTTACGGCCGATGGGCGTCATGTTCTGTTCCATATTGGTGATCATGATGTCGCCGGCCACCCGCGCCTTGTGGCTGTGCGAAACGTTGTCGCCTACCGGCATCTGGCACAACACCTTGGGGTTTTTCGGGTCGGCGATATTCAGAATGCTGGTGGCGAGTTGCTCTTTGTTGGTGATGTGGCCGATGTAGGCATAATCGCCTTCGACGGTGACCTGGCCGGCGCCTTGCAAATCGAGGTGGCCGAGGCGGGTGACGTTATGGGCGAGTTTGACGGGCGCTTGATCCATGGTTTTTCTTTCGCGAGTGGAAGGGAATGACGGTAAACATTCTACTCCAGCGTGAATGCAGTAAAGTACGCGCCACCATGATGCGCCTGACCGAAATAAAACTCCCGCTAGACCACACTGAAAATCAACTGCGCGCCGCGCTCCTTGAGCGGCTGGGCATTGCGGACACTGAACTGTTGCGATTCACGGTGTATCGCCGCGCGGTGGATGCGCGCAAACGTTCGGCGATATTTCTGATTTACACGCTGGATATCGAGGTTACCGATGAATCGGCGTTGTTAGAAAAACATAATAAAAACAAATACCTAGGTAAGTCTTCCGATACCAGCTATCACTTTGTGGCGCGCGCGCCGGAGAAGCTCGCCACGCGCCCGGTGGTGATCGGCGCGGGGCCGTGTGGTTTGTTCGCGGGCCTGCTGCTGGCGCAGATGGGATTCCGTCCGATCATTCTGGAACGCGGCAAAGTGGTGCGCGAGCGCACGCAGGACACTTGGGGCTTGTGGCGCAAATCGGTACTGAACGCGGAATCAAACGTGCAGTTCGGCGAAGGCGGCGCGGGCACGTTTTCGGATGGCAAGCTCTACAGCCAGATCAAAGACCCGCGTTACCTCGGCCGCAAGGTGCTGACGGAATTCGTCAAGGCCGGCGCGCCGGAGGAAATATTATACGTGGCCAAGCCGCACATTGGCACGTTCAGATTGGTGGGCATGGTGGAAGCGATGCGCGCGACGATTGAATCCCTCGGCGGCGAGTTTCGTTTTCAGAGCCGAGTGACGGATATCGAGATTGAAAACGGACAGACGCGCGGTGTGCTGCTCGCCGGCGGCGAACAGATCGCCAGCGACCACGTGGTGCTCGCGGTGGGCCACAGCGCGCGCGATACCTTCGCCATGCTGCATCAGCGCGGCGTGTATCTGGAAGCGAAACCGTTTTCCATAGGTTTTCGCATCGAGCATCCGCAATCGCTGATCGACCGTGTGCGCTGGGGTAAATTTGCCGGGCACGCGCTGCTCGGCGCCGCTGATTACAAGCTGGTGCATCACGCCGCCAACGGACGCTCGGTCTACAGCTTTTGCATGTGCCCCGGCGGCACGGTGGTGGCGGCCACGTCGGAAGCGGGGCGCGTGGTCACCAACGGCATGAGCCAGTATTCGCGCAATGAGCGCAATGCGAATGCGGGTATT
>CAMDDY010000413.1 GCA_945893125.1 Bordetella parapertussis | reverse complement strand
TCTGCGCGCCACGCCGGAACTTGCGCTGGCGGACGCAAAGCGCGCCGAAGCCGAGATCATGCGCGGCGAGTGGCGCGGTCCATTCCACGGCGTGCCGTATGGTCTGAAAGACATCGTCGATTACGCCGGGTTGCCGACGACCGCGCATTCGCAAATCCTGCAACACAACGTCGCCAAGACCGACGCCGTGGTCACCCAAAAGCTGCGCGCGGCGGGCGGCGTGTTCATGGGCAAGCTATCGACGCATGAATTCGCCATCGGCGGACCGTCATTCGATTTGCCGTGGCCGCCCGCGCGCAACCCGTGGAATCGCGATCACTTTTGCGGCGGCTCTTCCAGCGGATCGGGCACGGCTACGGCAGCCGGATTTCTGCCCGCCGCGATCGGCACCGACACCGGCGGCTCGGTACGCAACCCAGCATCGATGTGCGGCGTGATCGGCATGAAACCTACCTACGGCTTGGTCAGCCGGCGCGGCGTGGTACCGCTGGCGTTTTCGCTGGATCACGTGGGCACACTCACGCGCACGGTACGCGACAACGCGCTGATGCTCGATCTGATCGCCGGATACGACGCGCAGGATCCCGGCAGTGCCAATCTTTCGGCGGGCGGCGCAGTTGGCAACTTCGCTGCGCAATTGGGCCGCGATATCAAAGGCATTCGCGTCGGCGTACTCCGGCACTTCTACACGCGCGACATGCAGGCCGATCCCGATATCGCGGGCGGTATCGAAGCCGCCGCGACACGGCTGACGGAACTCGGCGCGCTGGTGCGCGAAATTTCCACCGCGCCGCTGGGCGAATACATCGCGTGCAACCGCACCATACTTACCAGCGAAGCCTTCGCGGTACACGAAAAATGGATGCGCGAGCGGCCACAGGACTACGGCGCGCTCGCGCGCGAACGATTGATGTCCGGTGCGTTCGTGCGCGCCGCGGATTACGTCAACGCCACGCGCCTGCGCCGCAAATTGACCGATGCCTTTCATGCGCTGTTTGCCGACGTGGATGTCATCATCACGTCGAGCTCGATGGACCCCGCCTGCCGCATCGACGATCCGCAAGCCGTCGAGTACACCTATGGCCGGCAGTCGCGCGCGCCGTTCAATATCACCGGCAGTCCGGCGTTATCCGTGCCGACCGGGTTCAGCAAAAATGGCCTGCCGCTGGCGATGCAGATCGTCGGCAAGCCGTTCAGCGAAGCGCTGATCTATCGCGTGGCGCATGCGTACGAGCAGGTGACGGATTGGGTGAATCGGCATCCGATGCTGGTGTGATGAAATCCTGAATAGGCAATATATAGGCGGCATCATTGATGCGCCCGTAGCCCGTAAGGAGCGTAGCGTATTACGGGGTCAGTGGCTGCCGCTGAACCCCGGATTACACTTCGTTTCATCCGGGCTAAGGCTACTGTGGTGAGGGGCGGCAACCATGTGCTACGGCAATTGCCCCTCACCCTAACCCGGCCCCTCGCCCACTTACGCAGGCTCTCCCCGCAAGCGGGGCGAGGGGACAGAGTGTGGAGGTGTCTACATAGATTAGCGCAGGCGGGAAGGGGGAGTTACAGGCTTACGCCTGCACCGCCACCCCTTCCTGCTCGCAAGTATTAGCCACATCGCTCACCGTCACCCGCCGCATATCGCGCACGAAGCGCATGTCGTCGAAATCCGTGCCGCGATGCATGGTGCAGCGGTTGTCCCACATCACCAGATCGTTCGGACGCCAGCGATGCACATGCACGAACTGGCGCTGCGTCACGTGTGCCAGCAGTTTTTGAAACAGCACTTCGCCATCCGCCGCGCTCATGCCCCGAATCGCGCCGATGTGCGAGGCGACATAAAGTGACTTGCGCCCGTTCTGCGGAATGGTGCGCACCAGCCGCTGCGGCACCGGCGGCAGACGCCTGGATTCTTCGGGATCGAAGTCGGCGAAACCGGTGCGGCGGCGCGAGTATTCAATCGCGTGATCGGCGATCAGGTCGGCGAGTTTTTGCTTCATCTCATCGGACAACGCATCGTAGGCCGCGCGCTGATCGGCGAATTCGGTGTGGCCGCCGATGGGAACCACCGTGGTCGAGTACAGCAGCGAGCACAGACCCGGCTTGTATTTGAATGAGCTGTCGGTGTGCCACAGCTTGTTGCCTTCCTTGTACATGCGCTGGCGGCTGCCTTTGTCCCAGATTTTGCCTTGCGGATTCAGATTGGAAATATCGGCGAAGGCCGCGCCCAGCCGCGGTGTGGCGTTTTCCATGGCCAGCACGCGGTCGGTTTCGATGGGGCCGAAGTGTTTCGCGAAATCGATGTGCCCCTGCGGCGAAAGTTTTTGCTCGGGAAACACCAGCACGCCGTATTTCCAGAATGCCTGTTTGATGGCGTGTACGTCTTCGGCGGACGGCTTCGCGAGATCAACGTCGTAGACTTCGGCGACGAAGTGGGTGGTGTAGGCGCTGATGGAGAGGGTCATGGCGGGCGTCCTCGATAAACGATGGCGCTATTGTAGAGGCGTCTGGTTTCTCCGTGGGCTTTCGCGTGAATGTGGAGACAAACATCTACCACGCAAAACCCTCCACCGCCGATTTGCGAGACAATCACGGCTTACTTTTTTGGAACTGCAATGAGACTCACGCTACTCGCGCCGGGATTGGCGTGCATTTGGACGATAGCCGCTACGGCCCACGCCCAAGGTTATCCCACCAAGCCGGTGCGCCTGATCGCGCCCTTCGCGCCCGGCGGCCCCACCGATATCGTCGCGCGCGTGGTGTCGCAGCGGCTGGGGCAGCAGCTAGGGCAAACCGTGGTGGTGGACAATCGCGCCAGCGCGGGCGGCGCCATCGGCTGCGAGATCGCGGCGAAATCCGCGCCCGATGGTTACACGCTGCTGCTGGGGTCGAGCGGCAATCTCGCGGTGGCGCCGAGCCTGACGCTGCGTTTGCCGTACGACCCGGTGCGCGACTTTCAGCCGATCACGCAAACCACCAGCGGCCCGCAGGTCATGGTGGTGCATCCCTCGGTTGCGGCGAAAACCGTGCAGGAATTCATCTCGCTCGCCAAAACCAAATCCGGTGCGCTGAATTACGCCTCTGGCGGCACCGGCATGAGCAATCATCTCGCGTCCGAATTGTTTGTGATGGCGGCCAAGGTCAGCATCGTGCATGTGCCGTACAAAGGCACCGGTCCCGCGTTGACCGAATTGCTCGGCGGTCAGGTGCAGATGATGATGAGCAGCCTGCTGCCCGCCATGCCGCATATACAATCGGGCCGCGTGCGCGGACTGGCGGTGACGAGTTTGAAGCGCACGGCGGCGCTGCCGGAGATTCCGACGATGGTGGAATCGGGTCTGCCCGGTTTTGAAACGACTTCGTGGCATGGCGTGTTGGTACCGGCGCGCGTGCCAAAAAACATCACCAGCCGATTGCACACCGAGTTGGTGAAGGCGCTGAACCACCCTGAAGTGAAAACCCTGTTCGCGAATCAGGGTATGGATGTGGTGGCGAACACGCCGGAAGAATTCGCTGCGTACATCAAGCACGAAGCGCAAAAATGGGCCGGCGTTATCAAGACGATTGGATTGAAACCGTAATAGATAGCGATCACTGCTGTCCGGAGATTTTGGGGTAAGCACGATCTAACTGACTGATATTACGTACATAAATGATACGCATGGGTGTCACCGATTTGAATGTGTTGGAAACTTCCGGATTTTTCCGGAGGGGGTTCGATGCATACGGGCAAGCTGGTGTTCGCGCAACTGATGGAATATCTGCCGCTTCACACATTCCGGCGATGCGTGGCGAAATACGCGGGGACATACCCTACGCTCACGTTCTCGCATCTCGATCAGTATCTGTGCATGGTCTTCGCACAGTTCACGTACCGGGAAAGCCTGCGCGACATCGAGACGTGTCTGCGGGCGCATTCGAGCAAGCTCTACCACTTGGGCATTCGCGGCGGAATCGCCCGCAGCACCCTGGCCGATGCCAACGAGAATCGCGACTGGCGCATCTATCAGGATTTCGCGCTCTCGCTCATCCAGGTGGCCCGTCGGCTCTACGCCGAGGACGAGTTCGGGGTAGAACTCAAGCATACCGTCTATGCGCTGGATTCCACCACCATCGATCTGTGTCTGGCGCTGTTTCCGTGGGCGCGTTTTCGCAAGAAGAAGGGCGCGGTCAAACTCCACACTCTGCTCGACCTGCGCGGCAACATCCCTGCGTTCATCTATATCTCGGATGGCAAGCTGCACGACGTGAATGTTCTCGACCTGATGATCTTCGAGGCTGGCAGCTTTTATGTGATGGATCGGGGGTATATCGATTTCGCCCGACTCTACAGGTTGCATCAAGCCCAAGCTTTTTTCGTCACTCGCGCCAAATCCAATCTGCAGTATCGGCGCCTCTACTCGCATCCAATCGACAAGAGCGCGGGTTTGCGTTGCGATCAGACTATCCTGTTGACGGGCCTCAACACCAGCCAGGATTATCCGATTCGATTGCGGCGTGTGAAGTTCTACGATGTCGAACACGACAAGTTGCTCGTTTTTCTCACCAACAATTTCGATCTGCCCGCCTTGTGCATCGCCCAACTGTATCGGTGCCGCTGGCAAGTGGAGTTGTTCTTCAAGTGGATCAAGCAGCATCTGCGGATCAAGGCGTTTTTCGGCACATCGGAGAACGCGGTCAAAACCCAAGTGTGGATCGCCATTTCGGCTTATGTCCTTGTCGCCATCATCAAGAAGCGTCTGCAATCCGATGCTTCGCTCTACACAATTCTACAGATTCTGAGTTTGACTCTATTCGAGAAAACGCCATTGATTCAATTGCTTACGGAATACCCACTCGCGTCAGAGCAGAT
>CAMDDY010000412.1 GCA_945893125.1 Bordetella parapertussis | reverse complement strand
GAGGCGATCAGGGTGATAAAGCTGCTCGACCGAAGCCACGCCGGCCTTCGCGCACAACCCGCCCTTGTTGATGGGGTGATCGGGGTCGCCGATGACCTCGGTGACCACATCGTCAACGGTGGTGACGAGGGTGCCGCAGCCGCCGTGGCAGTTGCGGCAGATCGCTTTGTGTTGCACGACGCGCGGCACCTCAGTCAGCGCGGATGTTCGCGTCCTTGATGATGCGTGAAAATTTCGTCACTTCGGATTTAATCAGCGCCGCGTATTCATCGGGTGTGGAACTCGCGGGGTCGCCGCCCAACGCGATCATGCGCTCCTTGAGACTGGCGTCCTCGGAGGCGCGCTTCAATGTTTGCTGGATGCGCCCGATGATCTCCGGCGGCGTGCCCGCCGCGGTGAGGATGCCGTACCACTGCGTGGCGTCGAACTTGATGCCGGATTCGTAGAGCGTGGGGATATCGGGCAGCGCGCCGGTGCGTTGTGTTGACGTGACGGCGACACCGCGCAACCGGCCGGACTTGATGTGCTGCATGATCGCGCCCAGCCCAAGTATCGCGCTGGGGATTTGTCCGCCGGCCAGATCGTTGGTGGCGGGCGCAGCACCCTTGTACGGCACATGTACAATGTCGAAACCGGCGTAGCGTTTCAACCATTCACCCGCGAGATGCTGCGTGCTGCCCGCACCGCTGGAGCCATAGGTGAGCCCGCCTTGCGTGCGCTTTGACAGCGCCAGCCACTCCTTCACATTCTTCACCGGCACCGAGTTATGCACCGCGATCACGTTGGGAAAAATCGCCACCAGCGAAATGGGTGCGAGTTCTTTCGGGTCGTAATTCATCTTCGAATACAGCAGCGGATTTAACGCGATTTCCGACGGCGTGCTGAGAAACAGCGTGTAACCGTCCTTCGCCGCGCGCGCGACGAACTCCGCGCCGACCATGCCGTTAGCGCCCGCGCGATTTTCCACAACGACATTTTGTCCCCACGCCTCGGCGAGCTTTTGCGCATACATGCGCGAGGTGGCGTCAACACCGCCGCCGGCTGGAAATCCGGCGACAAGACGTACCGGTTTGGATGGAAACGATTGCGCGTGCGCCGTGCCGGCAAACGTCAGCGCACTTCCGATAACCAATTTTAAGTATATGTTTTTAAATAACATTATCACACACCTCTATAGATCACCCAGATTCAATTAGGGTGTAAAGGATACCCCAAGGCGTGATTCCATGGCGTGTAAAATCTATCACCATTCATCGCTTTAAGCGCAAGGAACCCCATGACGATTACACGCGGCAATCCGCCTGGCCTGAAAAACGTGCGCGCCACCGTCTACCATCACTACGTGCGCGTCGATCAACCGAAGAGCATGATCTTCGTATCAGGGCAACTCGCGCGCGACGATGACGGCGCGCAAGTCGGCGGCGCCAGCATGCTTGAACAGACGCGCCAGTGTTTGCGCAACAGCGAAAAATCTCTAGTCGCGGCGGGAGCATCACTCAATGATGTGGTGTGGACTACGGTCTACACCACCGACATGCGTGAATTCAAACAAATCGTCGCCGCGCGCGAAGAGTTTTTCAAAACCAGTCTACCGACCAGCACCATGGTCGAGGTCAATCACCTGAGCGAACCCGGCTTGCTGGTCGAGATACAGGCGATAGCCGCGATATGAGCGGTGGCAGCGTCAGATTCCCGGCAGGCGGGGGCGCGAATTGAAATCCTGGTGGATAAAAAAATCCGGCGACGCCACCGCGCTTGAAATGAGCGACACGCCCATGCCGCAACCCGCGCCCGGCGAAATGCTGGTGCGCATGCAAGCCACCTCGATCAATCGCGGCGACATCATGGCGCGCATCGGCCGCCACGGCGCCGAGGGCGGGCGGCCTGCGGGCGTGGATGGCGCGGGCGAAGTGTGTGCTCTCGGCGAGGGCGTGACGGATTTCAAGACCGGCGAGCGCGTGATGTTCCGTGCGCGCGGCTGTTTCGCCGAATACGTGGTTGTGGATCCCGCGCTGGCGGCGCGTGTGCCGGAACAATTAACGTGGGAGGAAGCGGCGGCGATTCCCATTGCGTTTATCACCGCGTACGAGGCGCTGGTGCAATTCGGCGAACTCAAAGCGGGGGAAGCGGTGCTGATCGCGGGTGCTTCGTCGGGCGTGGGCGTGGCCGCGATTCAGGCGGCGAAACTTCTGGGCGCTAAAGTGATTGGCGTTTCCGGTTCTGCCGAGAAGCTCGCGCGCCTCACAATGCTGGGTCTGGATGTGACGATACGGGCGCGCGGTTCGGGGTTCGCTGAAGAAGTGTTGCGCGCCACCGGCGGGCGCGGCGTCAATCTGGCGGTGAACCTGGTGGGCGGCAGCGCGTTTGCCGATTGCCAGCGCTCGCTCGCCGATTTCGGTCGCCAGGTGGTGGTGGGTTACGTCGATGGCCAAATGACAGCCGAGATTGATCTCGAAGCGCTGCACGGCAAGCGTTTGCACGTGATGGGCATTTCCAACTCGCCGCTGACGCCCGCGCAGCGCGCGATTCCGATGCGCGGCTTCATGCAACAAATTTACCCGCACCTCGCGAGTGGAAAAATCAAGCCGGTGATTGACCGCGTGTTCGGCTTTGACGAATTGCCCGATGCCAAGCGTTATGTGGAGATGGATCAACTGCTGGGCAAGGTGATTATTCGGCTTGATTGAGAAATCACCGCGATCACTGCAAACCGGAGCCGTTTCCAATGGCCACATGTGTTTGTGTTGGGCTTCGCAGGCTCAGCAGCAACCTACCAGCGATCTATTGCGACTCCGCCTTCGCTCCCGATAGCTTGATGACCTTCGCCCACTTGGCGATCTCGGATTGAATCAGCGTCGCAAATTGATCCGGCGTATTCGGCGCGGGATCAGCGCCGGCATTCATCAATTGCTCGCAGAATTCCGCTACGCCGAGCACGGTGGTGATTTCGTTGTTCAGCCGCGCGATCACGGCGCGTGGCGTGCCAGCGGGTGCGATGATGCCGTACCACGTGGCGGCGTCGTAACCGGGAACGCCCGATTCCGCCACCGTCGGCAACTGCGGCACTAAATTGGAACGTGCGCCGGAGGTCACCGCCAGCGCGCGCAGCCGGCCTGTTTTGACGTGAGGCAAGGCTGATGGCGCAGTGCTGAACACGGTATGCAGACGTCCGGCCATCAAATCCAGCAGGCCGGGGCCGAGACCTTTATAAGGCACATGCGTCAACGTCACGCCCGCCATCACCGCGAACAACTCTCCGGCGAGATGCGTGGAATTGCCCGTGCCCGCCGACGGATACAGGATCCCGCCCGGTTTGGTCTTGGCCGCCGCGATCAGATCATTCACGCTTTTGATCGGCAGCGCGGGATTCACCGCGATAATCAGCGGACTGACGCCGATACGCGACACCGGCGCGAAACTCTTGATCGAATCGTACGGCAGTTTGGCGTAAAGCGTCGCGTTGGTGGCCTGCGAACTGCTGGTGGTGAGCAGCGTGTAACCATCGGGCGTCGCGCGAGCGAGAATTTCCATCGCGACTATTGTGTTCGCACCGGGGCGGTTATCGACGACGATGGATTGCCCCAGCCCTTTTGAAATCGC
Source organism: Bordetella parapertussis (assembly GCA_945893125.1). Taxonomy (GTDB): domain Bacteria; phylum Pseudomonadota; class Gammaproteobacteria; order Burkholderiales; family SG8-41; genus UBA5216. The sequence goes on along the minus strand of CAMDDY010000412.1, from coordinate 1,254 downwards.
AGCACCCAGCGAGCGTGACATGATGTCGTTGCCGCCGCCGGGTGCGAAGGGTGAGATCAGACGGATGGGGCGGGTGGGGAAGGTTTCGGCTGCGGCGCTTGCCGGCCAGATGAGTAGGACCAGCAGCGCCGTTTGAATTGCGTTATTCAGTGCGGCAACGCTCAAGTCCCCCGTCCCCATAAGCCGCAATAGCGCCGCAGTACAAACGGCAAGCCCGTCTCATAGCCCGGCCAGCTTGCGTATTTCGGCAACTTTAATTCCTTCTCAACCGGATCCCAGCATTTGCCTTGCTGCGCCTCGGCCTTGACCGCGGCCGAGGCCTCCTGCAACAGCCCCAGCAGATTTTGCACGTCCTGCTTGGTGCCAAGCCTTCCGCCGACGCCGGGATGACCGGGGATCAGGCGTTCCCAGTCCATGACATAAAGTTTTTGCAGGAAATCTTCCCACTCAATGGGATAAGAGTCGATAAAGCCGCGCCCCGGAAATTGCCCGACGGGAATGGTGTCCACGGTGAAGATGATTTTTTCCTTGGGCAGCCGGATTACCGCGGTGGTGTCGCCGTGATTCAGTCCCATGTAGAGCATTTCGACAGTGGTGCCGCCGAGGGTGATGGTTTTGTTCCTGTCGAAGGTTTCATCGGGCAACACGGTGTGCGGGTCTTTCAATTGCACCAGACGTTCCTTGGTGCGTTTGTGCGCGATAAATTTGGCGCCCGCATCCTTGAACGGCTTGCCGCCGGCGATGTGATCAAAGTGATGATGGCTGTAGAGCACATACTTGATCGGCTTGTCGGTGATCTTTTTGATTTCTTCGAGATAGGTTTGCACTGCCTGCGGACGCCCATAGCCGATGGGATCGGTGACGATTACACCCGCGGGCGTGACGATGAACATCGATAGCGAGTTTTGATAACGAAAGGTGTAAACGCCGGCGGTGCCGTCTACCTTGCTGGTTTCATACATGGGTTTCGCTGGGCGTGCACGGGCAGTGCTTGCAGGGTGGCCGCGGCAAAAATGGCGGCAATAAAAGTGAACAGGCGTGGCATGGGCGATCCTTTCAATTTTCTGTTGGGGCGAATCCGAAAGTGAACTGTGCAGCAAGCACAGGATACCCGTTTTCACCGGCGGCAAAGGGGGGTGTTTGCTGAATTAATGCCGCCGGGAGCGCGGCGCAGCGTATTGCAGGACAGACCGCCGCCGCCCGCCAGGTAAAGCCTACTCCACGCGTATCTTCGCTTCGCGTATGACACGCGCC
>CAMDDY010000411.1 GCA_945893125.1 Bordetella parapertussis | reverse complement strand
TCGATCACCGGGATGTCGCCCAGCGCCTGCAAGCGCTGGATCAGCGACGCGACGGTATCGTGTTCGGCAAACAGACGCAGCGTATGCACGGTCGGCGTGCGCATATCGAATTTTTTTTGCTTGTTCAGACTCAGCGCTTCGCCCGGACGCGCCCACACGTGATTGATGGTCTCGCGATTGTCGTGCAGCGGCTTCTGCGATTCGGGCGCGTGCGCGACAAAAAACCGCGTGTCGTAGCGGCGCGGCGCGCCGAGCGGTGTGATCCAGTGGCTGAAATACGTGATCTGGCGCAAGGGCAATTGCAGCCCCTCGTCGCGCAGCATCTCGCTTAAAGGGTGTTCGCCGTGTTCGACGCGGCTGCGATACGCATGAAAGCGCTCTGCGCGCACCGTGTCATCAAGCATGACGATATCACCCGTGTCGTTGCACGCGAGCAGAATGCCGGCCTCCTCGAACGATTCGCGTATCGCGGCCACCCAATAGGCGAGGCCGCCGCTCGCGATGCCGAGCTTGCGGCTGGCATCCGCGTCATCCAGCCCCGTGCATAGCGCGGCAATCTCATCCGAGCTGTCATGCGGATCGACCGCGCCGCCCGGAAACACATGCATGCCCGGCATGAACACCGATTTGAAATTACGCTGCATCATCAGCACTTCAAATCCGCCCGGCGCATCGCGCACCAGCGTCACCGTCGCGGCCGGACGGGGAATCAGATGCTCGGCCATAAGCGCTTTTGTATCATAAAATAAAGTTGTTTAAAAACATATACTTACATAACATCTGCTAACCGCCGCCTTTCGGCCTGCACAGATTTTCGCACGGCACGCCGTCGTTGTTTTTATCCAGCGTTTTGACGCGGCATTGGGTGAAATAAAATTTAGCTTCGTCGCACGACACCATCTGCGAACAGTAGTGCTTCTTGCCGCATGCGGTGCCCAGCGCCGCTTGCTCGCGCGTGGGCGCATGCGTTTTGCGAAACTCCCACGGCGGCACGGGATTCGCGGCTGCCCATAAACCGCGCCGCGCGCGCTGCGCCTCGGCCTGCAATGCGATCAATACTTTATCGGCATGATAGTGCGAAAACTCCCACGCCATGCCACGCCGCAATTGCTCTTCGTTCACATTGAGGTTGCCGACTTGCAGCAAACCCACGACACGCCCGTAATCGTCAACCGCCTTGGCGGTAACGCGCACCTCTTTGCGCAACACCAGTGCGGCCAGCGCATCACGCGAGGCCGCGCCATACGCCTGAAGTTTTTCCGGCGCATCGATGCCCGCCAGCCGCACGGTGGTTTTCTTTTTGTCGTGCAGCACCATCACGGTGTCGCCGTCGAGCACCACGATGACTTGCGCGATGAAGGTCTCCGCCCACGCCGAGCCCGCCAGCAACAACAGCAACGCCGCAATGAATTTCACGAAGCGGTTTTTCCCAGTGCGCGCAAAATCCGCTGCGGCGTAAACGGCTGATCGCTCACCCGCGCCTTGAACGGCTTTAACGCATCGTTGATGGCGTTCATGATCGCCGCCGGCGCGCCCGCCACGCCGGCTTCGCCCGCGCCGCGCGCGCCCAGCTCGGACACTTGGGTCGGTGTATGCGTATGCCCCACTTCGATATCCGGCATTTCGCCCGCCATCGGCACCAGATATTCCGCCAGCGTGCCGTTGAGCATCTGGCCTTCATCACTATAGATACACTGCTCGTAGAGCGCCGCGCCGATGCCCTGCACCACGCCGCCGCGAATTTGTTCATCGACCAGCAGCGGGTTCACCACCGTGCCGGCATCGTCGATCACCCAATGCTTGAGCGGTTTTACAAAACCGGTTTCGATATCCACCTCGACATAACTCGCGTGCGCGCCGTTGGTAAAAATACCGGAATAGTGCTTCTGCGCGAAACTGCGCGTCACCGTCAGTTCAGGTTGATAATCTTTCGGCACCTGCTCGGTGCGAAAGTACGCCGTGCGCGCCACCTCTTCCAGCGACATCGTCACTTTGCCGCTTTGCTTGTCAACCACGTTGCCGTCACGCACATCGAGCAAGGACGCCTCAGATTCGGTTAACCGCGCGACAAAATTCAGAATGTTCGCCTTCAACGCCTTGCCGGTTTGAAACACCGCTTCGCCGCCGATGCCGGTGCCACGCGATCCCCAATTGCCGCCGCCGTAGGGCGTGGTTTCGGTGTCGCCCATGATCACGCGCACATTTTCCACCGCCACGCCCACACACGTAGCCGCCACTTGCGCCGCCACCGCATGCGCGCCCTGGCCAAACTCGGTGAGGCTGGTGGCGACCGTGATGCCGCCGGTAGGCATCAAGCGGATGGTGCAGGCATCCTGCGACGCAATCGATGCGCCGCCTTGTCCGTACGTCGCCGACGATGACATCGAATTCTCAATAAACATCGCGAGCCCTATGCCGCGATACACACCCTTGGCGCGCAACGCCTGCTGCTCGCGCCGCAGTCCATCGTAATCCATGGTTTTTAACAGCAGTTCCAGCGACTCTTGTTGGGAGAGTTTTTCAAATGTCGCGCCGGAGAGATACGTGCGCGGATACGCATCGTCGGGCGCGAGATTGCGCCGGCGAAATTCGGCAGGGTCCATACCCACCGCTTCGGCGGCGATATCGACGATGCCCTCGGTCACCGCGCACACCACCGGATGCCCCACCGCGCGGTATTGCCCATACATACCCTTGTTCTGGAACACTGCCCGCGCGCGACCCCGATAGGCCAGCGGCTTATACGGCGCGCCGGTGAGATTGCTCACGTGGATGCCTTCGTTAGCGCCACCGCGCGGATAACCCGAATACGGGCCGATGCCATAAATATCATCCATGTCGAAGGCGAGCATATCGCCGGCCTTCGACACCGCGCAGCGCACCTCGACGCGATGCCCGCGCGCATGAAAATCCGACACAAACGATTCCAGCCGATCCGCGACGAACTTTACCGGCCGCCCGGTGAGCAATGCCGCCGCCACCGTCGCCATATCGTCGCCGTAGATATGGATTTTCATGCCGAACGCACCGCCCACATCGGGCGCGATCACGCGCACATCGTTCTCCGCCAGGCCAAAATGATGCGCGATTATCCACTGCATCATGTACGGCACTTGCGTCGAATGCCACACCGTCAGTTGCGCATCGGCGGCGTGGTAGTCGGCAAGTATCGTGCGCGATTCCAGACACACCGGCGTATGGCGCGAGGTGGTAAATGTCGCTTCGACCACATGATCGGCCGAGGCAAAAATATCATCCACCTTGCCACTGCCTACCATGCGTTCAACACACAAATTGCTGCCGAGCTGCGGATGTATCACCGGCGTGGCGGCATCCAGCGCGGTTTCGATGTTGGTGACCGCAGGCAACGCCTCATAATCCACGTCGATAAGCTGAAGGGCATCTTCGGCCAATGCGCGCGACTGCGCCACAACCATCGCCACCGGCTCGCCCTGCCAGCACGCGACATCCACCGCCAGCGGCAACTGCGGCGCTGACTGCATGCCCTTGATGTGCTTCAACACGCCGACGTAGGGCTTGCACAGTGCGGCGACATCCGCACCCGTGATCACACGCGCGACACCCGGCGCGCGCGCGGCGGCGCTGATATCCAGCCGCGTAATGCGCGCATGGGCATGCGGGCTGCGCAACAGCGCCGCATGCAGCATGCGCGGCAGACTCACATCGTCAACATATTGGCCGCGCCCAGCCAACAGGCGTTTGGCGTTGGCGCGCGGCAATGATGCGCCGATGTAACCGCTTTCTTTTGATTTAATTAAATTCAAGGGATGGTGCCCAACAGAAGAACAGATGTCTTGGACTTTAGAGGGACTACTGCAACGGGTCAAGAACCAAGAACACAATCCCGATCAAGATTCGTAGGATGCCGGTGACGAAGGAACCGCATCGGTCGCTACGCAGGCGTGAGGCGCAACGCAACGCTACCCTCGATTGATGCGGTTCGCTACGCTCACCGGCATCCTACATACCCGCAGCAAGCCGGTCGATCAACTGCAATTGCTGTGGCAGGCAAACCGTGGCGAGATCGTAACGCGCCACTGCGGTAGCGCGCGCGGCGGTGCGCAGATGCGCATAAGCAGCCGGCTGCGCCAACACCTCAATCACCGTTTTCGCCAGCGCGGCACTGTCAAAAAAATCCACCGGCAGCCCGTTCTCCCGATGCTCGATCACCTCTTTGACCGGCGGCGTGGCGCTTCCCACCACCAGACAACCCGCGCTCATCGCCTCAATGCAGCTCCAGCCCAGCACAAACGGATAAGTCAGGTAAACATGACAAGCCGACACCTGCAGCACGCGCAGATAATCCGCGTAAGGTATGCGCCCGAGAAAAATCACCCGGCTTAAATCGATGCCGGCCTTGACCTCATCCAAATAAATCTGCTTCCAGGTTTTGTCTTTCGGTGGCGCTGCACCATACGACACCTCATCGCCGCCGAGTATCACCACCACCGCATTGGGCCGCGCACGCATAATTTCCGGCAGCGCGCGCATGAATTTATGATAACCACGCATCGGCTCCAGATTGCGATTCACGAACGTGATCACCTCATCGCCCGGGCGCAGCATGCGATTGCCCGCGGTCAGTGTGGCGTTGGCATCCGGGCGCACCACATTGGTATCGATGCCGTCAAAAATCACACTGAGGCGATCCAGAAACATCGCAGGCACCGTGCCGCGCTGAAATGCGGTGGGACAAACGCCGTGATCCATAGCCGCCAGCGCCAGCAACATGTTCGCGTTCTTGGTGCGCACCCGCGCGTCATTCGCGAGCGACGTGTTGGCGAACTCCGGATCAAAATCGCAATCCAGCCCGCGCGCCGCATAAAAAAATTCGA
>CAMDDY010000410.1 GCA_945893125.1 Bordetella parapertussis | reverse complement strand
TCTAAATTAACCCTTCAGGCTCATTCCTCGTTGGAAATACGCCTGCCGCTCAGGCTCATACCACGTTGGACAAGGCTCAACGGATGAGATCAAGAACCGCTATACTAAAATTCCAGACATTCTTGCTGGTAATTTGATTGTTGATTGATTGATGATGCGCCTGCCCCTATCCCTATCCACCCCCCTGTTGTGCATTGCCGCACTAGCTGTCGCCGTGACCGTGAACACGAAAGTGAGCGCACAGAACTACCCCACCAAGCCGGTGCGCATCATCCTGCCCGTGCCCGCCAGCGGTACCGCGGACGTGCTTGCGCGTATGTTGACGCCCTCGATGTCCAGCCAACTTGGCCAGCAGATGGTGGTCGATAATCGCGGCGGCGCTGGCGGCCTGATCGGCACTGAACTTGCGGCGCGGTCCGCGCCCGATGGCTATACGCTGTTGATGTGCAGCCAGGGGCCGATCGCCATCCTGCCGAATATGCAAAAGAATGTGCCGTATGACGCCCAGCGCGATTTCGCCCCGATCAGCCTGATTTCCGCCAGCACCTATGTGTTGGTGACGCATCCGAATGTGCCGTTCAAAACCATCAAGGAACTGATCGCGGCGGCGAAGGCCGAACCGGGCAAAATCAACTATGCCTCGGCGGGCAACGGCGCGCCCAATCATCTAGCGAGCGAAATGCTTAAAAACATGGCGGGCATCAACCTGCGGCACGTGCCGTACAAAGGCGCGCCGCAAAGTATCGTCGATGTGCTGGGCGGGCATGTGCCGGTGATTTTCGGCTCGATCCCGCAGTTGTCGCCGCATGTGAAAGCCGCGCGGTTGCGCGCGCTGGGCGTGTCGCACACCCAGCGTATCGCGCAGCTGCCCGACGTGCCCACCATCAGTGAAGCGGGGGTGCCGGGCTATGAGTTTTATGCGTGGTTCGGCCTGCTCGCGCCCGCCAAAACGCCCAAGCCGATAGTGCAACGCCTGAACGAAGTGTTGCTTAAAGCGTTGCGTGCGCCCGAAACCGCCGGCCAGTTTGAAGCGCAGGGCGCGGATCCGGCCGGCAATAGCCCGGAGGAATTTGCGCTGTATTTAAAGCGTGAGTATGACAAGACCGCGCGCGTGGTGAAGGCAGCGGGGCTGAAGGTGGACTGAGGAGAAATCAGGCGGAATTACTTTTTCTTCGGCCAATCATCCTCGTCGGTGATGATGGTGATCACCCGTGTGCGCTTGGGGCCGGCGTAGCGCTCCATCTTCACCAGCACCGGAAAGAGTTCCTCCAGTTTCGCGCGGGCATCGGCTTCTTTGTCGAATTTGAGCAGTGCGCCGTTTGCGCCTTTGACATCGTGCCAGACGCGTGCATCGTTGTCGTCGTCCTGCACCTGTAGCTTGAACATGCGGTTGGCTCCGGTCAGATTTTCGGATTGTCACGTCCGATGGCCGTTCCTGCATCGGCGATGGGCTTGCCGATGATGCCAAGGCCGATGACGCCGACTTGGGTTATTTCATTCATGGGTTATGGGTCTTTATTCAGCTTTGATGTTCGCGTCGCGCGCCACGCGCGTCCATTTTTCGATTTCAGTGGTCATCAAGCGGGTGAATTCGGCGCTGGACAGCGGCGCTGGCGCCGCGCCTTCGGCTTCGAGACGTTTGGCGGTGTCGGCTAGCCCGAGCAGGGCCGCGGTGTCGCGGTTCAAGCGCGCCACTACATCGGCGGGCATCCCCGCCGGCCCGAGTACGCCCCACCACGTGTTCATTTCATAGCCGGGCGCGCCGGATTCCGCCAGCGTGGGCACCTCCGGCAGCAGCGAAGAACGTTTGGGCGTACTCACGCCCAGCGGCTTCATGCGCCCGGAGCGGACGTGCGCCAGCGTGATCGCCGCTGTGCCGAACATGATTTGCACTTGCCCGCCGATTAAATCGGTCAATGCCTGTGCGCCGCCTTTGTAAGGCACGTTAATCAACTGCACGCCGGTGATACGCGAAAACAAGCCACCGGCGAAATGATTGATGCCGCCGGTGCCGGAGATGGCGTAGGTGATGGTATTCGGTTTTGCATTGGCGAGTTCGATCAGCCCTTTCACACTGCTTGCGGGAAACGCTGAATTCGCCACCAGCACCAGCGGCCCCGCGCCGAGCTGCGTGATCGGTGTAAACGATTTCACCGCATCGAACGGCAGCTTATAGACCGCCGCGTTCATGGTGTGCGAGATCGACATCGCCAGCAGCGTGTGACCGTCGGGTGCGGCCTTGGCGACGAGTTCGGCGGCGATGATGCCGTTGGCGCCGGGCCGGTTATCCACCACCACTTGCTGGCCCAGGCGTTCGGTGAGTTTGTTGCCGGTAAAGCGCGCGATCATGTCGGTGCCGCTGCCCGGTGGGAAACCGACGATTACACGCACCGGGCGGGTGGGGTAGGCGGATTGTGCTTGTGCGGTGGTGCTGTTGATGTACGGCATGGCGGCAAGGCAAGGCAACAAGGTTGATGCAAACTTTTTCAAAGGCGGCACGGGGTTACACACAAGGAGATGAATTCGTGTAAGTTTAGCAGCCTCATGAACATTCAAACGCAGGAGTAACACGTATTATGTTTGCCTATGTCGGCTGTTTTACCACCGCGCATCGCAAGGCGCGCGGCAAGGGTGTCAGCGTTTACCGCATCGATGACGCCAGCGGCGCATGGTCGCTGGTTGAAGTGTTCGAGACCATCGCCAATCCCGGTTATGTCGCGCTCGACAGCAAACAGCGTTTTCTCTACGCCTCGCACGGCGACGGCGATATGGTCAGCGCTTATGCGATTGATCCGCAAACGCACAAACTCACATTCCTAAATCAGCAGCCGAGCAGCGGCGACAACGGGCCGCATCTCATGGTCGATCCGCGCGACCGCTACGTGGTGTGCGCCAACGGGCCGGGCATCGTGGTGCTGCCGATCCAGGCCGATGGTTCACTCACGCCTTCGACCGATGCCGTGGTGCCGCCGGGCAAGGAGGGGCCGTACAAACGCGAGCAGGGTCTCGGCGCGCATCCGCATCAGGTGCTGTTCGATGCCAGCGGACGATATTTGATTTCACCCGACAAGGGCGTGGATGCAACGCATATCTACCAGCTTGATTTAGCCAGCGGCAAACTCACGCCGAACAATCCGCCGTTCGTGAAATCACGCTACGGCGCGGGGCCGCGGCATCTGGCGTTTCATCCGTCGCGGCCATTGGCGTATCTGATTAACGAACTGGATTCGACCGTCACCACCTATCAGTGGGACGGCGCGCGTGGGTCGCTGACGCCGGTACATATCATCCCCACCACGCCGGCCACCTTTGTGGGCGACAACACCGGTGCGGAGATTGCCGTCGCGCCGTCGGGCAAGTTTGTTTACGTGTCCAATCGCGGGCATAACAGCATTGCCACCTTCGCGGTGGATGCGAACGACGGCACGCTCGCCCCCATCGGCTGGGAGCCGACGCAGGGCAAGAAGCCGCGATTTTTTACGCTTGATCCGGCGGGCGAAAAACTCTACGTGGCGAACGAAGACAGCGACACCATCGTCGCATTCAGGTTGGACGCGGCAAGCGGTAAACCCGTACCTACAGGCTTGATTATCCATACCGGATCACCGTCGTGCGTGGCGTTTGCCTGAGGCCGACATGCAACTGCTTGAAGTAACCCTGTTTTTGTTGCTGTGTGCTGTCGCGCTGGGGTGGCTGGCGCGGCACTTTCGGTTTCCGTATCCGATTGCGCTGGTGATCGGCGGTGGCGCGTTAAGCTTTGTTCCCGGCTTGCCGAAGCTGCAATTCGATCCGCAATTCATACTGGTGCTGGTGCTGCCGCCGATTCTTTATCAGGCCGCATTGCTCACGTCGTGGCGTGATTTCAAGGCAAACATACGCCCGATCGGGCTGCTGGCGATAGGGCTGGTCATCTTCACCACGCTGGCGGTGGGTGCCGCGCTGAAGTATTTGGTGCCGGAGATTCCGTGGGCCGCCGCCTTTGTGTTCGGCGCCATTGTGTCGCCGCCGGATGCCGTGGCGGCTACCGCGATTTTGTCGCGGCTGAGCGTGCCGCGCCGCGTGGTGACCGTGCTCGAAGGCGAAAGTCTCGTCAACGACGCGTCGGGGCTGGTGATCTACAAGTTCGCGGTGGCGGCGACGCTCACCGGCGTGTTTTCGTTGGCCGACGCAACGATGCAGTTTGCCGGCGTGGCGTTGGGCGGCATCGCGGTGGGCGCCGTCGTCGCCGCGCTATTTATCGCCGTGCATCGCCATCTGGGCGATGTATTTATCGAGGTGCTGATGGCGATGGCGCTGCCCTACGTCGCGTACATACTGGCGGAGTCGGTGCATGTCTCCGGCGTGCTGGCGGTGGTTGCCGCCGGCCTGGTGCGCGGGCGTTACGCGCCGGCGATTGTATCCGCCGAGATGCGCATTGTGGGCCGCTCGATGTGGAACATGCTGGTGTTTTTGCTCAACAGCCTGATCTTTATTTTGATCGGCCTGCAACTGTCAGGCGTGGGGGAACGTCTCGCCGGATATACCGCCGCGCAGTTGATGACGTACGGCGCGATCGTCAGCGCGGTGGCGGTGGCCGTGCGCTTTGTGTGGATATATCCGCTGACGCATGTGCCGCGCATGCTGATGACGGAATCCATGCGCAAGCGTTACCCCGCGCCGCCTGAATCCGAGGTGTTCATCATGAGCTGGTGCGGCATGCGCGGCATTGTGTCGCTGGCCGCGGCGCTGGCGTTGCCGTTAACGCTGCCGGGCGGAGCGCCGTTTCCGCAACGCGACCTGATTATTTTTCTCACCTTTGTGGTGATCGCCGTGACGCTGGTGTTGCAGGGGTTGACGCTCGCCCCGCTGATTCGCCGATTGCATGTCGGCGACGATTGG
>CAMDDY010000409.1 GCA_945893125.1 Bordetella parapertussis | reverse complement strand
CTACGCTCGCTGCGTTACATCCGGACTACGGTTGCTCGGTGACACATTTATAGAGAATCTCTTGGTTGTAATTTCGCATTGCCGTTGTGCTTCCAGAGGACGTGGTTGTAGCAGTGCCAGAAATGTTCGTGTTGTAGGGGTTAGATGTTGCCGTCGCGTTGATGCGTGTATTCGCCTGCCCACTACCAAAGGCAACAACCCCGAGGTCTCGTTTTTGAAGATCAACGATCACCGGTTTGCCGCCATTTCTAGTTTTGCAATCCTCGGCAATCATCTTGTCAGCCTCCGCAATCTGGTGGGCGAAGTTAGCTCGACCTTGATAGCGATAGACCGTTCCGACTCCTTCGATCTGCATGGGAATTGACGAAATGCTTGCATGGGTGCAGCCCGCCAAGGCTGCTGCAGTGATTAGTAGTGTGGTAATCAAATTCATAAAGTGCTCCTCAGTTGATAGGATAGTTATCGCGGTGGCGGTGACTGCAGATGGTGACGCTCAACTTTGATTTAGGGCGACAAAATTGCGAATTGACTCGACACGCTGTCTGTTTAACTCGGTGCTGAATAACCCAATAAAAACAATATAAAACAAAATCTTAGTGCAAATCACGTAAGATTTCATACGGCATTAAATTTCCACGAAAAGCGGCACGCCCCGAATGGCAGAATGCTTGCCTTGTCCCCGTCGAGAACGGCACCTCTTGATAGTTCGTCAGCAATAACACTCGGAAAAATCCACGCACCACTAATTCGCCTTCGCCCCGGTAGCCTTAACCACTTTGCCCCACAACCCGTATTGCGTGCGAATGTAGTCGCCGAAGTCAGCCGCCGTTCCCGGCACGGCTTTTTGCGCCAGCGGTTGCAGGCGCTTTTGTACATCGGGCGCGTTGAGCGCGCGGCCGATGGCGCTGTTGAGTTTGGCGATCACGTCCGCAGGTGTGTTCGCCGGCGCGACGATGCCGTACCACTCACGCGCGTCGCCGAAATCCTTGAAGCCGGCTTCGGTCATGGTGGGCACGTCGGGCAGGCTTTCTTCGCGTTTCATGCCGGACACCGACAGCGCGCGCAGTTTGCCGGCGCGGATGTGCGGGTTCACCGAGGTCGGTACCGTGAACATGATACCGACGTGGCCGCCCAAGAGATCGATCACTGCCGGCCCCGCGCCCTTGTACGGCACGTGTACCATGTTGGTTTTGGTCATCAGGCGAAACAGTTCGCCCATCAACTGCGGGCCGGCGGAGGTGGAGGCGAAGGTGAGTCTGCCCGGATGCGCCTTTGCCAGTTGCGCGAGTTCGTTCATGGATTTTGCCGGCACGGACGGATGCACCACCAACACATACGGCATGTCGGTGCCGCGCGTCACCGGCGCGAAATCGCGCAAGGTGTCGTAGCCGGGGTTGTCGTACATATGCGGATTGATCACCAGCGCGCCGGAGTGACCCAGCGTGATGGTGTAGCCATCGGCCACGGCTTTCGCGCCGAGCGCCGTGCCGAGGCTGCCCTGCGCGCCGCCGCGATTGTCGATGATGACTTGTTGCCCCCACGATTCTGAGAGTTTTGCCGCGAGGATGCGCGCCAGTGCATCGGTGCCGCCGCCGGGTGGGAACGGCACGATGAAGCGCACGGATTTTTCCGGGAAATCCGCGGCAGTACTCGGCAAGGCGACACTCCCTGCAATCAACAGGGCTGCAAACCAGCGTTCACGCAGGATGTGTCTCATGTTTTAATCCGGCATCAGCGCAAACGTCCACATCGAACCACCCAGCGGCACGCCGCCGCGCGACATGGCGCGCGCCGAGTTGCCGCCGAGGCCCGAAGCGATGCTCACGTACTGCCGCCCCTTGTGCGTGTAGGTAACAGCCGTGGCGTTGATGCCGGAGCTGGTTTGAAATTCCCATAGCGTTTTGCCGGAGTCTTCATCGAGCGCGAGGAAGCGGCCTTCAACCGAGCCGGTGAATAACAAGCCGCCGCCGGTGGCGAGCATGCCCGCGGAATTCGTACGGTCGATCAGCGGGATTTCCCATTTCTTTTTGCCGGTGAGCGGATCGATGGCGATGTGATGGCCGACGATATCGCCGGGCTTGGGCACGTAGGCGCGCGAGATCACGCCGGTGGAGCGTTGCCCGATGACTTGCGGCTTGGGCGGCAGTTCAACGCGGAACTGGCGCGGAATGTTCCACGAACTGGTGTAGAGCAGCCCCTTGTTGGGGTTGTACGCCACCGGCACGGCGTTCACGCCGCGTTGCGGATAGATCTGCACTTCCTCGCCTTTGAGAATCTGATCGTAAATCTCTTTGTTGATCACCGGCCTGCCGGTTTTCAGATCGATGTGCGTGGCCCAGTTCACGCGCGTGAACGGGTGCGCGGCGAGCAGTTGGCCGTTGGTGCGGTCTATCGTGTACATGAAGCCGCTCTTGTTCATCTGGAACAGCACCTTGCGCGGTTTGCCTTCGAAGGTGATGTCGGCGAGCACCGGCTCGTCGGTGCCATCCACGTCCCATACGTCGTTGGGTGTGTATTGGTAGTGCCACACGATCTGGCCGGTCTTCGGGCGTATCGCCAGCAGCGTGCTGGCGTAGAGCGCATCGAGCCCATTGCGGCTCTGCGGGGTCCACGGCGCCGGATTGCCGGTGCCCCAGTAGATGAGATCGAGTTCCGGGTCGTATGCGCCGCTGCGCCACGTCGGCGCGCCGCCGGTTTTCCAGGCGTCGTCCTTGGGCCAGGTTTCCGAGCCCGGCTCGCCCGGCGCGGGCACGGTGTAGGTGCGCCACAGGTGCTTGCCGGTTTCCGGATCCCAGCCATTCAGAAAACCGCGCGTGGTGAATTCGCCGCCCGCCATGCCGGTGATTACCACGCCGTTGGCGATCACCGGCGCGGCAGTGGCGGTGTAGCCTTCCTGGTGATCGGCAAATTTTTGTTTCCACACTTCCTTGCCGGTTTTCATGTCGAGCGCCAGCACGTGATTGTCTAGCGTGATGCGATACAACTTGCCGTTGTAAATGGTCGCGGCGCCGCGCGAGATCACACCGCAGCACGCCTTGGCCGCGGTTTCCGGCGGCCACTGCGCTTCGGTGCGCCAGAGTTGGCGACCGGTGGCGACGTCGATGGCGAAGGTTTGCGTCGCGTTGATCACATACATCACGCCGTTATAGATGGTGGGCTGCGCGGTCTCGCCATGATTGTTCATCAGGCTCATGCTCCACACCGGCACCAGGCGTTTGATGTTCGACTTGTTGATCTGGTTGAGCGGGCTGAAGTTTCGCAAGTGATAGCCCATGCCCTGCACCGGCACGTTGTCGGTATTCTTGCCCGCGTTAATCAATTCGTCGGCGGTTTGCGCGCCGGCGTTGCCCAACCCTGCGCACCATACACACCACGAACACAACCCAATGGCTAAAAACTTTTTCATCACGCCTCCCTTCGGTTGAACAGCACGACCGGCACTGTGGAGTCTGCCCCTGATCCACGAAACAATTCTATGCCTGCGGACGCCGCGATGCCAGCGCGCGCCGCTGTGGGGAACCATTTGCGCCGTGACACTGCGCCGGCGATAAATTGACAGCCCATAGTGTGGTTTGTATAGTCGGTTCACGAATTTCCCGCCGTTTCATCCGAATTCACCCCTCACCCCGGAGATGCACATGTCGCTTACCTTGAAGCAAGCCAATACCATTTGTGAAAAAGCCCTCGAACACGCGCGCGCGAAAAATTTCGCCAAGCTCACCATCGTGGTGCTCGACGACTCCGGCAACCTCAAAGCCGCACAGCGCGAAGACGGCGCCAGCATGTTCCGTTACGACGTAGCGCTCGGCAAAGCGTGGGGCGCGGTTGCGATGAGTTGTTCGAGCCGGGCACTGGCGAATCGCGCCAAGGGCAATCAGAATTTCTTTTTGACGCTGGCGGCTACCGCGCAAGGCAAGTTTTTGCCGCAGCAGGGCGCGGTGCTGATACGTGATGCCAGCGGCGCGATTTTGGGTGCGGCGGGCATCAGTGGCGCGAGCGGCGATGAAGACGAAGAATGCGCCGCCAAGGGCGTCGAAGCGGCGGGTTTGAAGGCCGATGCTTCGGCATAATGTGTCGATGTACGTATTTGTTTATAAACAATATTTTATATTAGAGGCAAATCATCATGCGAGGCATCGGCGTATTCGAGTTCGGCGGTCCCGAGGTGTTACAGGTGGTTGAGTTGCCGGAGACGCACGCGGCAGCCGGCGAGGTGCGTATACGCGTGCATGCCTCGACGGTGAACCCGACCGACACCTATTTGCGTAAAGGCGCCAGAGCCGAAGCCTTGCGCCACGTTCCGTTGCCCCACGTGCCCGGCATGGATGTCGCCGGTGTCATCGACGAAATCGGCGCGGGCACTTCGACAAAGCTCGCCATCGGCGACGCAGTGATGGCGATGGTGGTGAACAACGCGAGCCACGGCGCATACCGCGAAAGCATCGTCCTGTCCGCCGACTCGGTCGTGCGAACGCCCGCCGGCGCGACGCTGATCGAAGCCGCAACGCTGCCGATGAACGGACTCACCGCCCGCCAGTCGCTGGACCAGCTTGTGCTGAAGCCGGGCCAGACGCTGGCGGTCACCGGCGCGGCAGGCTGTTATGGCGGCTACGTGGTGCAGCTCGCCAAAGCGGACGGGCTTCATGTCATCGCCGATGCATCGCCCGCCGACGAGCAACTCGTTCGTTCGCTCGGGGCCGATATCGTCGTCCCGCGCGGCGACGATATCGCCGTGCAAATCCGCAAGGTGGCGCCCGATGGGGTGGACGGTCTTGCCGACGGCTCGTTCCAGAGCGGGAACGCCATCGGCGCGGTTCGAGACGGCGGCCGCTTTGTCTCCGTGCGTGGCTGGAGCGGCGACGAGCGCGGCATCGTCTTC
>CAMDDY010000408.1 GCA_945893125.1 Bordetella parapertussis | reverse complement strand
TGCACTACCTCAACCATCGCCCCAGAAAATGCCTCGGCTTCAAAACACCCCACGAAGTCTTCTGGAAGAAGCTACACTCGCATCATAACGCGGTTGCACTTCAGACTTGAATCCGCCCCACGTTGTTGGAGCCGCCGTGCAAATCATCCACGCTGTTCGCGACAAAGGTACCCTTGGCGTTCTGCCACGGCCCTCTGCCAATGCGATCACGCGCGTTCACGGTCGGCGCGCCATCCTTGCCTTGCGTGCTGAGATAAGCGCGCCACGTCTTGCCGCTGCCGCCCACCGACGCCGCCAGCTTTTGGCAATGCGCGTCCGCACCCGCCAGACCACCGAGATCCGCGCCCTTGCCCATACCGGCGCTGGTCACGAAAAACGTCATGTAATTGCCGCCACCCACCATACCCGCGCACGCCGCAACAATTATCGCAACGCCAGCCAACGTCGCCGACACCAACCATTTTTTAGAACCGCGCATAGTCTCTCTCCTGATAGATTATGAAATAGCACGAATGGCGCTTGATTATTATTGATATTCCCGCGGCGCGCCGTAAAAAGCCGCTGCGGGTAAAAGCATAGCAAAAAGTCCCGGTTTTGTTTGAACTTTCTCGCGCGCGTCATTCCAGCGCGACGCCCGCGGCCTTGATGATTTTGCCCCAGGCCGCGGTCTCGTCGCGGATGAAAGCGGCGAACTGTTCCGGCGTGGTCGAGCGCGATTCAGCGCCCTGCGACATCAGGCGCTCTTTGATATCCGGCGCATCCAGCGACTTCACCAGCGCGGCATGCAATTTGGCGGCGATGTCCCTGGGCGTCGCCGCGGCAACGACGTAGCCGTACCAGTTGTCGGCGCGCACGCTCGGGTAGCCCGCCTCCGTCATCGTCGGCACATTCGGCAGCGTGGCCTGGCGCTTCGCGGTCGCCACCGCGAGCGCGCGCATTTTGCCTGACTTCACATGCGGCAGCAGCACCGGCACATCGAGGATAGTCAACAGCACATGCCCGCCCAGCAAATCAATCACCACGGGTGCGGCGCCTTTGTACGGCACATGCACGAGCTCGATGCCCGCCGCCACGCGCAACGACTCCACCGCGAGATGCGGCATGCCGCCGTTGCCGGTGGAGCCATAGACAATCTGTTTGGGCTTGGCCTTGGCGAGCGCCACCAGTTCTTTGGTCGTTTTCACCGGCAGCGAGGGATGCACCGCCAGCACTTCCGGCACCGTGACGCCCAGCGTGAGCGGCATCAACTCCTTGTTCACGTCGATCGGTAACCTGGCATACAGATTGGGCGCGAAGGCCAGCACGCCGGTACCGGCGAAGTAGACCACATACCCATCGGCGGGCGCCGTGCGCGCCACATGCTCGGCGGCGATCAAGCCGCTGACGCCCGCGCGGTTATCGACTACCACTTGCTGGCCGATCACTTCCGTCATTTTCTGCGCGATGGTGCGCGCGAAAAAATCCGCCGGGCCGCCCGCCGGAAAACCCACCACCACGCGTATCGGCTTGACGGGATAGTTCGCGGCGCCGACCGGCGTCTGCGCGGCTACGGGCAAGGCGCAGGACAATGCAGCGATGAAAGCGGCAAACAGCAACGGGTTACGCATCATTTACTCCAGGTCAATAGGCAGAATAGGCAAAACGTGAAATTGGAGACACAAGACCTATCATACCTGCCGCACGGTATGCGCCGCGATCATGCGTCAAGAAGGCGTGAATTTTGCCGCGAATGAATATACAGTTCGACACTACGCTAACCTGCCGCCGTCAGTCATTCAACGAACCGCTGCCAGCCATGTCTGTCACCACCCCATCCCATTCAAAGGATCAACGCGCCCCGCTTACCATTGCCATCCTGGTGGCGATTTGCGCCGCGCTGATCGCCCTGCCCGCGCCGGCGGGATTGCCGGAAGCCGGCAAACGCGTCATCGCAGTGGCGGTACTGGCGATCGGCCTGTGGTGTAGCGAAGCCTTGCCTGCGGGCGTAACCGCTATCGTGCTGATAGTCGCGCTGGTGCTAACCGGCTCGGTATCCGGATTACCCGAAGCGCTGGTCGGTTTTGCCGAGCCGGTGGCGTACTTTCTGATCGGCGTGCTGACTATCGGGCTCGCGGTGCAAAAAAGCGGTCTCGCCGAACGCGTGGCGCGGTTTTTTCTGCGCCGTTCGCGCGGCAGTGCGCGCGCGCTGTATCTGCAACTGCTGTTGTCGTTTCCGTTGCTGACCTGCATATTGCCGTCGGCCACCACGCGCACCGGCATCCTTGTGCATGTGTACGAGCAGGCGCTCGACATGGCGGGCGTGCCGCGCCAATCGCCGCTCGCCAGCGCCATCATGATGGCGTTGAATTCGATCAATCGCCTTGCTTCCACCGTGCTGATGACTGGTGGCATCACGCCGATGGTCGCCGCAGCACTGATCGGCGGCATCGGCTGGGGTCAATGGCTGCTGCTGATGAGCGTGCCTTTCGGCGTATTGCTGGTACTCGGATCGGCGCTGATTTATTACCGTTACCGCGTCGGGTTCACACAGACATTGCCGCGCTTGCCGGACGAGCCCGCGAAAAAACTCGCGCCGGTGGAAATCCGCACGCTCATGATTACCGTGGGCGCTTCCGTGCTGTGGCTCACCGACGCGTGGCACCACTGGCACCCGGCGATACCGGCGTTGCTGGCGTGGATCATGCTGCTGATGCCGCGCTTCGGCGTGCTGACATGGAAAGAATTCGAGCGCGACATCGGCTGGAGCAGCTTCTTTGTGCTGGCGTCGTCACTGTCACTTGCGCGAGCGCTTAAAGTCAGCGGCGCCAGCGACTGGATCGCCGGCCTCATCACCGCCGCCGTGCCTGCGTTTCAGGGCGAACCGTATTACGTCGTCGCAACACTGATGATCGCCTCGGTGCCGGTGCGTCTGCTGATCCCCAACATCACCGGTTTTCTCGCCACCACCATTCCGATTGCGATGGCCATCGGCGCCGCCACCGGCGTCAATCCGATGATCTGCGGCCTTGCGGTGATGATCGGCGGCGATGCGGTGCTTTATTACCCGGCGCAGAGCGTATCGTCGCTCGCGGTATACGAACGCGGATTCTTAAGCGCGCCGGAAATATTTAAATTCGGCGTATGGATGACGCTGATCGCGATTGGAGTAGTGCTGGTGGTAGCGTTGCCGTATTGGGCGGCGGTGGGGGTGACGCTGCACGTGCGGTAAGATTAGGCTCGTTACAAAAAGCATCATCAGACGCGCCATCAAGATTGCAAAAGGCTGGAAGGAGTGAACCATGACTGAAAAATTTTCCCGCTAGGACTCGGCTGACCCTCTATTTCTGGTTCGATCCGCTTCAAGGTGGCGTCAGGCTTGCGCTTGCACTCTGAGGTATTGCGGCAATATCGCCGAGCCAGCCAAACGCCGATTTGCACCAAAGCTGTCGCGAAGGACGCAGCTCGGCGCGTTGGCGAATAGCTCCGACACGCAATCCGTAGTGCTGTTCGGGATTGTCGCCCACGGGTGTCGCGTACATCTGTGTGCCGCAATCGGGACAAAATGCATGTGCGCGCTTTCTGCCGCTATCGGCTGTCTTCACATAGACTTTCGGTGTGCCGCCGAGCAGGCGGAAACTGCCTTTCTCGGCGAGCACGACCATGCGAAACGCCGAGCTGCTGAGCACCTGGCAGTCGGTACAGTGGCAGATGATGACTTTGCCAGGGTCAATGTCGGCCACGTAGGTGATGTGGCCGCAATGACAACTTCCATCAATTTGCATCCGTGTCTCCTTGTTTGAAATTATGCCTGTCGGAACGGCCCGAAGGCGGCGCCGCTACTGCGCCGCGCTCAACACAGCGCGTGAAAGCTACTCGGCCTTGATGCCGGCACTGCGAAATACCCTTGCCCACTTTGCTGTCTCCGCACGCATGAACTCGCGAAACTCATCCGGACTATCGGTTCCGGGCCGAGTGCCGAGATTGACGAAGAGTTGTGTCACTTGCGGTGTCGCAATCGCACGCACGGTCGCGGCATGCAGACGATCCAGGATGTCTTTGGGAAGTGCGCCCGGCGCGAGGATGCCGTACCATTGCGAGACTTCGTAACCAGGCAGCAGCTCAGCGATGGCAGGCAGCCTGGGCATCGTGCGTTTGCTCCCTGTGGTGGCAAGCGCCACGAGCTTGCCGCTTTGCACATGCGGCACGACCGCCGCCGAACTGCCAAAGAGCATCGTCGTTTCTCCCGACATGACGCCGATCGCCGCAGGGCCGTTGCCTTTGTAGGCCACATGCACCATCTTCACCTTGGCGAGCACATCGAGCAGCGCGCCGGAAAGGTGAGGGCCGCTCATATGTCCGCTCGAACCGTAAGTGAGTTCACCCGGCCGTTTACGCGCCAGCGCGATCAGATCGGTCAAGGATTTGGCCGGCAGCGATGGATGAACCGTCAACACGTAATCCGAGGTGGCAACCCGGCTTATCGCGGAAAAATCCTTCTGCACGTCGTAAGGCAATTTGGAAATGGCAGCGGGCAGTATGGTGATCGAAACATTGACGCCAAGGAGCAATGTGTAGCCGTCGGGGGCGGCTCGCGCCACCAGCTCGGTGCCTATGCGTCCACTGGCGCCACCGCGGTTATCCACGACAACTTGCTGGCCGAGCTGATCGGAAAGCGCCTGCGCAGTGATGCGTGCTGCCGCATCGGCGCCGCCACCCGGCGGCGTGGGGCAAATCAGGCGTATCGTCTTGACGGGATAGGTCTGCGGCCAGCACGGAAGACTTACACACGCTATGGCCAACGCCGTGACGCTCGAGTATAGGAATTTCAAGTGCGACACGAAGTCGCTTGTAAAAGTTGTTTCCACTTTACAGGAGGGAACCGCCCGTGTCACCGGGTGAATCTAGG
>CAMDDY010000407.1 GCA_945893125.1 Bordetella parapertussis | reverse complement strand
TGTGCGCACGACTCATTCACCAATCGTGCGCACAGCGCACGCTACTTTGCTTTTGGCTAATCGTAAGCGCCGGTTGAATTATTGTCATAGGTATATGTTTTTATTGATTTATTCAACAACTCCCAAACGCCCATTGTGACTGCCCATGTACCACAATTTGCCTTGCGCATCGACCGCCATCTTGCGGATGCCGACATTGGTTGAAGGCAGTTTTACCACGCGCATTTGCTCGGACTTCGGATCAAAGCGCACCACGGTATCGGTGTTGATTTCGTTCACCCATACGATGCCCGCGCCGTCGGTGTTGACGGCATAGGGGCCGGCGTCACCGCCGGGTAGCGGATATTCCTTCATCACTTTCATCGCGGCGGGATCAAGCTTGGCGAGCTTGCCGTTGCCGTAGTTGGCCACCCACAGCATGCCATCCGGCGCGGTGGCCACGCGGCGCGGACGTGAACCGCGTCCCATATCGACTTCGCTCATTTGCCCGGTTTTCGGATCGAGCTTGCCCATTTTGTTGTCGCCCATGCGGCATACCCACACGTTGCCCGCCTTGTCGAGCGACAGGCCGTACGGGCCGCCGGACATCGCATATTCCGTGATCGCGCCGGTTTTGGTATCCAGGCTCGCCACCTTGTCACCGCTTTGCAGGGTGAACCAGATGGTGCTTTGATCGTCGGTGATCACCAGCGTGTGCGGCCCGCCGCGTCCGGACGGAGTTTTGTACTCGATGACTTTGCCGCTCGCGGGATCAAGCTTGCCGATGGTGCCGTTGCCGTTGCCCGTGGTCCACACCATGCCCTGCTTATCGACCAGCAGGCCGTGCGGTCGATGGCCCGAGGGCATGTCCCATTCCTTGAACGTTTGCGTCTTCGGATCAAAGCGCGCGATCTTGTTGCCGCTCATCACGGTGATGAAAATGCTACCGTCGGGCGCAATCGCCGGGTCGCGCGCGAAACGCGGCGTGGGCACCGGCCACTCGCTGACCTTGCCGCTGGGGTTGGCGTTAGTGCCGGGTGTGATGCCGTAGTTGGAGCCGCCGGCGTGGGCGAGCTGAGCCGATACGGCCAGTACGGCGGCAGTCGTTAGTCGCATCAGTCTCATGATGACTCCTCGCGGATGAAAGGTGGTCGCAATATTAGAATTTGGGCTTGGTCTTCGCGCCCTTATAGCGTTTGATGCCGGAGAGGATTTCCGCCTTGGCCTCTTCGGCATCCATCCAGCCGATGACCTTGACCCACTTGCCGGGTTCAAGGTCTTTGTAGTGCTGGAAAAAATGCGTGATCTGCGCGGTGGTGGCTTCGGGCAGATCTCGCGGTGAATGGATGGCGCGGTACAACGGCGTGAGTTTGTCGATGGGCACGGCCAGGAGCTTGGTGTCGTCGCCGGCGTCGTCTTCCATTTTTAACATGCCCACCGGGCGGCAGCGCACCACCACGCCGGTGATCAGCGGTACCGGCGAAAGCACCAGCACATCCACTGGGTCGCCGTCGCCCGCCAGCGTGCGCGGTATGTAGCCGTAGTTGCACGGATAGTGCATCGCCGTCCACATGAAACGGTCGACAAACATCGCGCCGGTTTCCTTGTTTACTTCATATTTGATCGGCGGCGCGTGCATCGGAATTTCGATGATCACGTTGACGTCGTTGGGGACATCGTTGCCGGAGGGCACTCGGTCGAGATTCACGGGGGACTCCTGTTGCAGGTTTGGAAGGGCGGTGTGGGTCGAATATACACTGCGTCGGGCGCTATTGCGTTCGGGACGCGCGCTAGCCTTGCATCAATTTGATCTCAGCCGCGGCCACGCCTTCTTCCGTGCCCCGCATGACCACCACGTCGCCTACTTCGATAACGGTGTCGGGTCCCGGCTCCAGGGTTCTGACATTGCGCCGGCGCACGGCACTGATCTCGACATGCAGCGCGTCGAGATCAAGTGCGGATATCGGTTTGCCGATGGCCGCGGCGCCCTGGGTCACCATCACCGAATGCAGGCGCGGATTGTGCGCGTGGTCGTTGTCGTCGCGGTGGTCGGTGATGCCGCGAAAGAATCCGCGGAACAGCGCATAGTGCTGTTCGCGCGTGTCGCGTATGCGCCGCAGCACGCGGTTAAGCGGCGTGCCGATCAGCATCAGCGTGGTGGAGGCGAGCATCAGGCTGCCTTCCATGATTTCCGATACCACTTCGGCGGCGCCCGCCGATTTGAGGGTGTCGATGTCGGTTTCGTCATAGGTGCGCACGATCACCGGCAAGCCCGGCCGCAGGGCCTGCACATGGGCGAGTATGCGCAACGCCGAGGCCGTGTCCGCGTAAGTGATGACCAGCGCGCGTGCGCGCATCAAGCCGGCTGCCGACAGCACTTCGCGCCGCGCCGCGTCGCCGAACACGACGTGTTCGCCGGCGGCGGTGGCTTCGCGTATGCGTTCCGGGTCGAGATCCAGCGCGATCACCGGCACTTTTTCCTGCTCCAGGCAGCGCGCGAGGCTTTGCCCGTTGCGCCCATAACCGCAGATCAGCACGTGTTCGGCCACCGCCATGGTCTGCACCGCGATGTTGTGAATCTGCATGGCGCGCAACATCCACTCGTTGGCGTTCAAACGCCGCACGATGGCTTCGGAGCGCTGGATGACAAACGGCGCGGCCAGCATCGACAGCACCATGGCCGCCAGCACCGGTTGCAGAAATTCCGGGCCGATCAGTTGCGCGTTATGGGCATTGGCGAGCAACACAAAGCCAAACTCGCCGCACGCCCCAAGCGCAAGCCCGGTGCGCAGCGCCACGCTGGTAGATGTGCCGAAGAGCCGCGCAATGCCGAAGATCAGGAAAGTTTTCGCCACCACCAGCGCCACCAGGATCACGCTCACCCAGACATTTTGTACCACGACGCGAATATCAAGCAGCATGCCGATGGTGACAAAAAACAGCCCCAGCAGCACGTCGCGAAACGGTTTGATGTCTTCCTCGACCTGGTAGCGGTATTCGGTTTCGGATATCAGCACGCCGGCAATAAACGCACCCAGCGCCAGCGACAGGCCGGCGAGTTCGGTGATGTAGGCCACGCCCAGGGTGATCAACAGCACATTCAACACGAACAACTCGGACGACTTTGCCCGTGCCACCACGTGAAACCACGCGCGCATCAGACGCTGGCCGGCGAACAGCAGCAGTGTCAGCACCGCGGCGGCCTTCAGCAACGCCCAGCCGATGCTGGCCGCCAGATCACCGGCGGGCGCGGCGAGGGCAGGGATCATAATCAGCAGCGGCACCACCGCGATATCCTGAAACAGCAGAATGCCGATGATTTGCCGCCCGTGCTCGGAATTAAGCTCGAAGCGTTCCGCCAGCAGCTTGGCGAGTATCGCGGTGGAAGACATCGCCAGTGCGCCGCCGAGCACCAGTGCGCCTTGCCACGATGCCCCCAGTAACAGTGACACGCCCATGACCACCAGCAGGGTGATCACGACTTGCGCCGAACCGAGCCCCAGCACGGTGCGGCGCATGGTGCGCAGCTTGGGCAGACTGAATTCAAGGCCGATGCTGAACATCAAAAACACCACGCCGATCTCGGCCAGATCGTGAACTTGTTGCGTTTGGCTCACCCAGCCAAAGGCATGCGGACCGATGGCAGCACCCACGATAAGGTAGCCGAGCAGCGGCGGTAGTTTGAGGTGACGAAACACCACCACCACGATGACAGCGGTGGCCAGCAGCACCAGTACGGGTTGCAGTGTGGCGTGCATCGATTCAACTTAAATAAACGTTGAATCGATGATGCCTTATCCCGGACAAATTGCAAGCGCGCCGTACCAGCGCCTGGTCGCGGAATGCGCTATCGGCGGTGGAATACTTTAATCTGCCGCCCGATCGCGTGATCGAACTGGGAACCCAGCTCAAGCTGTAAGTGCGCGCCGCATCGTTAGTCAAATTTCAGTTGCAGTTGCGCAGCGATTTTTGTCCACTTCGCCAACTCGGCTTTGCGGATATGGTCGAGTTCCACGGGTGTTGCGTTGGCGCCATCGAGATCTTCGGCGTTTAAGCGATCCCTGACTTCCGCGGTTTGCAACGCGCGTTGCGATTCGGCGTGCAATTTTTCAGCGATCCCGGCGGGCAGGCGGGCGGGTGCAAGGATGCCGTACCAGGCGCCGAACTCGTAGCCGGCGGCGCCGGCCTCCGCGAGCGTCGGCAGATCGGGCAACACGCGCGAGCGTTTCGCGCTGGTGACACCTAACGCGCGCAGGCGGCTGGTTTGCACGTGTTGCGCGACGGCGAGCGTCGGCGCGAACATCAGGTGTACGCGGCCACCCATCAGATCCGTGGTGGCCTGAGCGGTGCCCTTGTAGGGTATGTGCATGATTTCAACGCCGGTTACGTAACGGAACAATTCGCCCGCGAGATGTCCGCCGGTACCCGCGCCCGGCGAGGCGAAATTGATTTGTCCCGGCTTGGCCTTGGCGAGCGCGATCAACTCGCGCACATTGGTTGCGGCTACGGTGGGATGCGTGACCATTACCGAGCGATAATGCACCAGTTGCGTGACGCTGGAAAAATCGCGTATCGGGTCGTACGACAAATGTTTTTTCAGCACGCCCTGAATCGGGTGACTGCTGGATATCACCAACAGCGTGTAACCATCAGGCGCCGTTCTTGCCACCAGTTCCGCCGCGAGATTGCCGCCAGCACCAGGACGATTGTCGATCACCACCGATTGCCCAAAACGCTCGGCATACTTCTGCCCGAACAAGCGCGCCATGGCGTCGTTGCCGCCGCCGGGCGGAAATCCGACGACCATACGAATGGATTTAGCGGGGTAGGGCGCGGCCGCTTGAGCGGTGGATAACGCTGAAAGCATCACCGCAAAGGCGCAAAGGCGCAAAGAACCACCCCAAAGAAAAA
>CAMDDY010000406.1 GCA_945893125.1 Bordetella parapertussis | reverse complement strand
AATCACCAAAAAAGACATCTCTGCCGCCATGCACTACCTCAACCATCGCCCCAGAAAATGCCTCGGCTTCAAAACACCCCACGAAGTCTTCTGGAAGAAGCTACACTCGCATCATAACGCGGTTGCACTTCAGACTTGAATCCGCCGTTACTTAACGGAAGTTTTCACTACACCATGATGATCAGGTCTGCTAGTTCCATCGACAAGTTTTTCCGCGCGGTTTGTGCCACCGCAGTTTTTCTGGTGGCTGTCCCATCTGGCGCGCAGGCGCAGGCTCCGGCAAAACCAGCGGTCGCCATCAGCGCCGACGCGCGCGCCACGGCCACGGCGCAGGTGATGGCGGGTGTCACGCCTGCTGCGGGTGACGCGGTGATCGACAAGCTGGTCGCCACCGATGGCTGGAAAAAACATCAGGAAGCGATGCAAGCACAATGGAAGCCCGTGCGTGCGCGTCTGGACACCATCGAAAAATGGCGCGATCAGGAAGTCAAACTCAAGGATGTCGCGGCGCGCACGCTGCTGTATCCGTTCAGCGGCCCGGATTTTCTGAACGCGTGGTCGCTGTATCCGCATCACGGCAAATACCTGTTCTTCAGTCTCGAAAATCCGGGCGTGCTGCCCGACCTTGAGAAAATGGGCCCGAAGGAATTCGACGCCATGCTGCGCGACGTGCGCAACGCCTTCACCGAAATTTTTCAGCGCAACTATTTCATCACCTCGTACATGGGCAAGCAGCTCACCACGCCGCACCTCAAGGGCGCGGTGCCGATCATCGCCACCATGATGGCGTTGAACGGCCTGCGTATCGCAAAGATTGAAGCGGTCGATCCGTTTCCGGAATTGACCAAGGCCTACGAAGAGCCCAAGGCCGCCAAGCGTCCGGGCAAGCTGCTGCGCGGCGCGAAAATGACTTTCCTGACCGCGGCCAACAAAGCACACGAATTGAGCTATTTTTCGCTAGACGCCACCGATAAGGCGTTGCAGGCGTATCCCGACTTTCTTGACTGGGTGGGCCGCAACAGGCCCGCCTCGGCGCTGGTGAAATCCGCTTCATACCTGCTGCACGACAACCAGTTTTCCAAAACCCGCGAGATGATTCTCGCCTCGGCGGATATTCTGGTGCAGGACGACACCGGCGTGCCGTACCGCTACATCACACAGGCCAACTGGAACACCAAGCTGTTCGGCAAATATCACCGCCCCATCGCGCCGATGCAGTGGGGCTATCAGGGTGATCTCGACAAGGCGTTCAAGGAAGTCAAAGGCGAGCCGCTGCCGTTCCCGTTCGGCTATCACTGGAGGGGGCAGGAGTCGGGGCTGATACTGGCGACGCGGCCGTAGCCAATTCATTTATCCCCTCTCCCGCAAGCGGGAGAGGGTTAGGGAGAGGGTAATCCATGATCAAACGCCGTCGCTTTCAAACCAGCGACGGCGATTTTCTTTCTGTAATAGAAAGCGGCGTTAACCAAAACGCCCCACTCACCATCGCCCTCATCCCCGGCTGGTGCATGCCGGCATGGTTATGGCAACCGCAGTTCGATGCCCTGAGCGCGCGCTATCCGGTGATTGCACTCGACCCGCGCGGCCAAGGTGAATCCGATGTGCCCGATCACGGCTACCACTTCGAACGCCGCGCCGCCGACATCCACGAATTTCTGCGGCCCTATCAAAACGTATTGCTGGTGGGCTGGTCGCTCGGCGCGCTGGAAGCTTTGGAATACACGCATCGCTTTGGCGAAGACAAGCTCGCCGGCATGGTGCTGGTCGATAGCTCCGTCGGCGAACTGCCCGTGCCGCCGCCCGGCGGTGGTTTTCTCGATGAACTGCGCAAGGATCGCGATACAGTGCTGGATGGCTTTGTGCGCGAGATGTATGCGCATGCTCGCCCGGAAGAAGAAACCATCGCTTTGCTTAGAGACGTAAAACGCATGTCGCTGGATAACAGTATCGCGTTGCTGTCCTCCGGCATCCCGCGCGAACACTGGAAGGCATGCGCTCACGCATTTAAGAAACCGCTGCTATACATGGTGACGCCGCAGTTTGAAGAGCAGGCACGTAATCTGGAAAAGAATCGCCCTGCCACGCAAATCGAAATTTTCGAACAGACAGGGCACGCGCTGTTTGTAGACGAACCGGAGCGATTCAAAGCATTGATACTGAATTTCGCCGAGAGCGTTCTGTAGGTTGGCGCTGAGCCTGCGAAGCCCAACACAAAGGCACTGCGCGAAATGTGAGTGACCTGTGCCTGGCGACGTTTCGAGGTGTTGGGCTTCGCAGGCTCAGCGCCAACCTGCAGAACGAATTTTATCGTTTAATATCAAATGGTTATTCGTGCCCTTGGTTCGTGGTCACTGCACATAAAATCCTCGCTTACAGTAGCGCATGCAAATGAATTAACATGATTGGCGGCAAACACATTTCAGCGGGAGCCACTATGCCCCTAACCTCATCGGTCGTAAAAATCGATCCAGAAATTCTTGGCGGCACACCCTGCTTCGCCGGCACGCGCGTACCCATCAAGACATTGTTCGACTACGTTGAAGGTGGAGATACCATCGACACCTTCCTCGAACAGTTTCCCTCGGTGCGCCGCGAACAAGCCGTGCAACTACTGGAAGACAGCCGACGCGCCCTGCTGGCCGCATGAAAATATTGCTCGACGAATCCGTGCCCAAGGCGCTAGGGTTCGAGCTACCGGGACATTTCGTACGTAATGTTCAGGCAATGGGCTGGTCGGGCGTGTCGAATGGCCGTTTGCTGAATCTCATGGCCGAAAGCGGGTTTGAAGTGCTGGTAACTTGCGACCAAAATATCGAGTACCAGCAGAACGCCGATTTGCCTGTTGCTCTGGTGGTTTTGATCGCACCGGACAATCGCGTGCCGACGATTTTAAGATTGGCCTCTGAGCTTCCGGGAGTGCTCCAGTCGATCACGCAAGGTGAGGTCAGGCGTGTGCAGGCTATTCCCGATCAGGGGTAGTCGGGCTGAGCATGCGAAGCCTAAAACAGAGGACGGCATTCGCGTCATCAGCTTTCGTAAAGCAAACGATAGAGAGGTAAAACGGTATGCCAAAATCCAAACCACTGATTGACGCAAACGGCGAAGTCCGCGAGCTAACTGCCGCTGACATGAAATGTTTTCGCCCTGTGAAGGAGGTGTTGTCTGCAAAACTGCGCGCCAAGCTCAAAGTGCGCGGGCCGCAAAAGAGTCCCACGAAGGAGCGGATCACCATCCGCCTTTCACCGGAAGTCGTGCGGCGCTTTCGCGCTACTGGCGACGGGTGGCAAACACGAGTCGATGCTGCACCCAAGGATTGGCTGAAATCGCGCACGTCGGTAAAAGCTTGAGCGTATAACGAGGGTATTCGCACATCCACCAGAATGTGCGGACGGGCTTCACAATCTCAGCACCGATACACACAATGCCTAAGGCTGATGTGGCGCAATAGATTATCGTCACGACGAAAATCGCAAGACTGATTTTGAACATCACGCTCTCCTTTTCGTAATCCGCGAGTAGGGCGCGCACAGCGCACGGTTTGCCTTCTTACTGACCGCGAGTGGGCGGGGTTGGGCTTCGCAAGCCCGCCGCCAACCTACCCGCTACTGAATCTTCCGGCCGCGGTCCGTAACACTATTGAGAAAGTTGGTGATCTCCCGGTTCTGCACGTCGTTTTCCGGCGCGCTCACGCCCGCTCCCGACAAGTGGCCCATCGGTCGTTTGGGGTTGATATGCACATAGCGAACGTCGTTTATGTGTTTTGCCGCTTCCATGGCCTCTTCTTCCGGATTCAATAGATCGATGCTGCCGGCGAGGATGAGTGTTTTGGCTTTGATCGACTTTAGCGCGCGGTGATAGTCGCCATCGAAGCCCGGCGTGGTGCCGAGGTTGTGCTGGTCGTAGGCCCAACTTTGATAGACCCAGTCCGTGGCGTCCACGCGCCGCCAGTTATTCTGTGTCTTTTGCAGGAACGGAATTACGTCCTGACTCTTGGGAAAGAGGGATTCCTGATAGGCCGGCGTACGCACAACGACGCCGGAAATCCAGCCTGACCACAGGCGCAACCCTTGCTCCGGCGGTTCGTTTGCAGCGTAGTTTCCGCCGTTCCATTTTGGATCGCTCATGATGCTTTGTCGCAGCATCTCCAGCACGCCAGTCGTCCACGCGGGCGTGCGGCCCAGCGGGATGATGGGCACTATGCTCTCCACCATGTCCGGATAGCTCACCGCCCATTGCAATGCCTGCATGCCGCCCATCGAGGCGCCGATCACCGTGACCAGTTTTTTGATGCCGAATTTCTCGGTGATCAGTCGGTGCTGTGATTGCACCATGTCGCGCATATTGAATTTCGGAAACTGCATACGTGGCTGCGTCTTGCTGTTGGAAGGCGAGGTGGTAAGGCCATTGCCTATTGCATCCGTGGCGATGATGAAGTGTTTCGAGGGGTCAAGCGCGCGGCCGGGGCCAATCAAATAATCGATGCGGTGATGATTGCCGCCGATCGCCGTGACCATAAGTATGACGTTGCTCTTGTTGGCGTTAAGCGTGCCATGCGTAACATACGAAATGGAAAAATCCTTGATGGCCTCGCCGCTTTCGAGCATGAGGTCGCCCAGTACATGCGTCTGATGCGGCGGGTCTTTTGGCCCGTGGGCAAATGCTGCGTGCGTCGCGAACAAAGCCAAGGCTAACAGGAGGGTGCGCATGGTGGTTCCTTGTTTGTTGGTCAGATTTGTTAAATGTGGCGGATTCAAGTCTGAAGTGCAACCGCGTTATGATGCGAGTGTAGCTTCTTCCAGAAGACTTCGTGGGGTGTTTTGAAGCCGAGGCATTTTCTGGGGCGATGGTTGAGGTAGTGCATGGCGGCAGAGATGTCTTTTTTGGTGATTG
>CAMDDY010000405.1 GCA_945893125.1 Bordetella parapertussis | reverse complement strand
TGCCAGCCTGTGGTTCAGCCGCGAGGACTACGTCCGGGTGACCTATGTGCTGGAATCGAAGCACTCGGTCTCCGGTCTTAACCCGCAGGCGGCGGTGCGGTTGCGCGGCGTGCAGATCGGCAAGGTGCAGACCATTGAGTTTGACGATGAAGATCCGAAGCTGATCCTCATCACCATACTGGTCAAGGGCGGCTCGCGCATCACGCGCGGCACGTCCGCGCAACTGGGGGCGCAGGGCAGTACCGGCACCTCGTACGTGATGCTCGAAGACGATGGCAAGAGGCCTGAATTTCTGCCGCCTGCCACCGACAAGGCGAGCCGCATCGCGGTCAAGCGTTCCTTGTTCGATGAGATCGCCAACTCCGGACAGGATATTCTTTTCCAGGTGAGCAAGGTGGCCCAACAACTGGAGGCGCTGTTGAGTGAACCGAACCAGGTGCAACTGGTGGGCGCGTTCGGCTCGGTGCGCAGCATGGCGGAGCGCATTGACGTGTTGGCAAAGGCGCTTGAACCCGGCGCAAGAAATATTCCGGCGCTCGCGGGCGATGCGCGCAAGACCATGGCCGGCGCCGATGCCGCGTTGCGTGAATTGACGCCGGCGTTGCAGGAAGCGAAGGCGGCACTTGCCAGCGTCGACAAACTCGCGCGTGAATATGCGCAACGCGCCGATGCGCTGGATCGCGTGGCGAAAAGCGCGGAGCAAATCAGCGGCGCCACGCAACATGCAGCCGGCGACATCACGCCGCGCGCCAGCGTGCTGCTCGAAGAAATCGCGCGCAACTCGCGCAATCTTGACCGCCTGCTTTCCGAACTTAACGAACAGCCCGCTGGCCTCGTGTTCGGGCGCTCGCCGGCACGTCCCGGCCCCGGCGAGCCGGGCTACAGCGAACCCGCAAGGAGCAAGTAATGAAAAATTATTGTAAGTATTTGTTTTTATTGATATTTATTTCAATGATGGCAGGCTGCTCCCTTGGCCCGGAGAAGCGCGATCCGCCTGCGGTGTTCGATCTTGGGCCGCAACGTTCCCATGCGGCGACGCCATCGATCAACGCCACCCTGTTGATATCGCCGGTGAGCGCAAGCCCGTGGCTCGACAGCATGAGCATGATGTATCGCCTGGCGCATCGCGACGCAGGCCGTCCGGAAGCGTACGCACAGCACCGCTGGGTGATGTCGCCCGCGCTGCTGCTCACCGAGCGCCTGCGCAGCCGCTTTGCTGCCGCGACGCGCGGCGTGGTCGGCACGCAGGACGGCGCGCAAGCCGACTATTCGCTGCGCATCGAACTCGAGGATTTCAGCCAGTCGTTCGACACGGCAGATAGCAGTAAAGTGAACGTGCGCCTGCGTGCGTCGCTGATTAACCTCACGACGCGCGCGCTGCACGCGCAAAAGAGCTTCAGCATGGAGCGGCCCGCCGCGCCCAATGCGCCGGGTGCTGCTCAATCATTGGCCGCGGCCAGCGACGCGGTGGTGGATGAACTGGTGGCGTGGGCTGCGCAGAGTCTGAAAAAGTAGGAGGATGT
Source organism: Bordetella parapertussis (assembly GCA_945893125.1). Lineage (GTDB taxonomy): Bacteria > Pseudomonadota > Gammaproteobacteria > Burkholderiales > SG8-41 > UBA5216. The sequence continues at coordinate 3,368 of CAMDDY010000405.1, read as the reverse complement.
TATGTCAACAATATTCAGCAAAATCATCAATCGCGAAATTCCGGCGAAAATCGTTTACGAAGACGAACTGTGCCTGGCGTTCCACGACGTCAATCCGCAGGCGCCCACGCACGTGCTGCTGATTCCGAAAAAGGAAATTCCGCGGCTGGTGGATGCGCAGCCCGAAGATGCGGCGCTACTCGGGCATCTGATGCTGACCGCCAACAAAATCGCGCAACAACTCGGCGTGGCCGATGCGTTTCGGCTGGCGGTGAACAACGGCGCCGATGCGGGGCAGAGCGTATTTCATTTGCATCTGCATATTCTGGCTGGGCGGGCGTTTAGGTGGCCACCGGGGTAGTGGTATCTACGTGCTGGAGCCAGCCCTCACAAAGGTGGACACTGACATGACCATTTCGGGTTTAAATGCGTGGATCGGCACACGCTACGGTGCGTGTAATAGCATACTGATTTTGCTGGAATCCACTTACGGTAGTGTGAGTCAGCACTCTGATGTTATGGCATGGATTAACGGCGCAAAGGACGCTACATTTGAAAAACTCTATCGTGGGTGCGCGAGTGCCAGTGAAGGAAGGCTCGCGTGGTTCGACGGCGTGGCTTGCATGAACCTTGTGCCGGACGCTGTCGGAGAATCGAACGGTAGCAAGGTAACAGCCGCGCACCTCCGGTCAGGTGCAGCCACACTGCGCGAAAGGCTCGATCACATCAAGCCGCGTGTTGTCTGGATAGCTTCAGCGAAAGCGATGCCCTATGCCTTGCCGGTAGTCGAGACTTACGGCGTGCGCATTGTGAAGACTATTCACCCATCGCGAGCGCCTTATGTCGCACTTTTGGCTGCGTGGGCGGAGGCGACGCGCGTTTGCTAATTCACGGGCGTAATCCATTACGTCGAATGTCAACTACCGCATCCTACCCGAACTTCAAAACACACACCCTTGCCATCCTCCCAATTTCGCGCCGTAGCCCCCCCGCCATGAAACTCCGCAATCAGCCGCACGATATAAAGCCCCAGCCCCAGATGCGGGTTATCGCCGCTGGCTTCCTTGCGCACGGAGATCATGGAATCGAATAACCGATCAGCGATCTCTGGCGGTAACGGCGGCCCGCTGTTGCTGAATTGCAGCACCGCCTCAACGCCGACGCGTTGCAGGCTGACGGAAACCGGCGTGACCGGCGTGGCGAAATCAGCGGCGTTGGCCGCAAGTTTGTCGAGCATTTGCGCGAACAGGTCGGGTGCGCCGGTGAGTGATACCGGTTCTTCGGTCATGCTGACTTCGAAAGTGCAGTTCTTGTAGGCGCTGGTGTAGCCGCTGACGCAGCCGGCGAGCACGGCCTTGGCGTCGAAGGGGGCGCGTTCTTCGTTGCGCACGGCTTGTTCGAGCCGGTTGGCTTCGGCCATGCGCGTCAAGATGGTTTCCAGGCGGTTGAGTCCGCCTTCGGCGCGCGTGACATAGATGCCCGTGTCTTGCGGCATCGATTGCAGTTTGAGGTTGTCGAGCGACGAGCGCACTACCGCAATCGGCGTGCGCAGTTCGTGACTTAAACGCTGCGCGAGTTTTTCGAGATGCGCATTGTATTGCGCCAGTTTTTCCAGCATGGTGGAAAACGCGCGCGACAGGTCGCCGATTTCGTCGTTGGCGTGTTCGGCGGTGGCCAACCCGCGCACGCGGCCCTTGGAATCGATGGCGTTTTCGGCTTCGTCGCGCAGCCGCCGCAGCCGCCAAGAGAGACGCGAGGCGAACAGCAGCAGCACCAGCGCCACCGCGCCGAAAGCGATCAGCGTCACTGCCGCGAGTTGCTGAAACGCGCGATTGCCGAGCGAGACAATGGCGTCGGTGTTTTCTTCGACGATCACGGCGGCGACGACTTTCTCGCCCACCCAGATCGGGTGCGCCGCCGACAAAATGGCGGTGCGGCCCTGCGTGCCCGCGCGCCGCTTGAGGCTGGGGGTGCCATCGAGCGCGCGCTCGAGTTCGCGTCCACCGAAGATTACGTCGTTGGGAATAAATTCCTCGTTGGGATTCGCGGGCGGCGGAAACATGCGCCGGAACACCGGTTGCAATACAAAATTCACCAGTTTTTCCAGCAGGCCGAAGCTCGCGGTAGCACCATCGTACTTGTGTTTGGTTTCGAGGTTGCCGGCCGTGGCTACCAGTTGCAGTTGAGTGTCCACCACCCAGATGCGCAACCCTGCGCGCGCGAGGCCGGTGACGATGACGCGCACTTCTTCCGACGCGCTGGTGGTGGGTGTGGCGGGAGCAGGTGGCGGCGGCAAGGGTTTCGGCGCCAGAGGTGCATCAGGTGCATCAGGATTGGCATCCGCGGACGGTGTTTCGGTGGTGGGCTTGATCTCGGTGATCTTTTGCGAGGGGCCGTGCAGTTCGAGCAGCTTGGGCCGATCCTGTAATGCGGTAGCAATGCCGCGCGCGGCGGCGATCACCTGCTGCTCCTGATTTTCGCGCAGCAGTTTTTCCATCGCTTTGACGTAGGTGTAGCCTACCACTACTCAAGCAACATCATGTTTTCCCCGTCTTTTTTATGTGGGAAAGCGGCCTTATCGAAACCATCCTGAACGAAATCAGAGACTGGTTTCGCGGACGCGGTGAGATGCCTACGGGCGGCTTGTTAAGTGGGCTGGACTCTTTCTGGAGCGACCGCATCGAAGGTGTGGCACGCCTCGTCGGTAAGTCGCGCTGGAGTGAAATGAAAGAGAACGCACGTATGATGACCACCAACCCGCGGGGTGGCGCCCGACTACTTGCGCAGCGGCTACTACCGATGCAAGGCAATATCCGACTGCATCTGATCGGGCATTCTGCCGGCGCAATCATCCACGCCTCCCTTGCAGGCAAACTCGTTCAAGACGGCTGGAACATCGAGTCGCTTTCGCTGATGGCGCCAGCCGCACGCGTATGCCTATTTAATGAAACGTACCTGCCACACTTGCAGAATCAGTCCATCAAGCGCATGGCACAATTTCACTTGAACGACGACTGCGAAGACGACGAGAATGGCATGCGCATCGCACTCGGATACAAGCGCTCACTGCTCTACATGATTTCAAATGGCTTGGAGGAACAGCGGAAAGTACCGGTACTGGGTATGCAAAAGTACTTTGACAGTGATGTTGCTCCACTGGCACTACTGAACATACAGTCGCGTATAGCACCGGGATCACCAGCGACCGGCTCAACCAAACACGGTGCTTTCGACGATGACCCAAAAACCCAGCAAAGCGTAATTGCGCATGTGCTAGGAAACGCTATTCCGTAGCTTTGGATTTTCTTCGTATTGGCGTTGCACCGGCCAGGCGAAGATATTCGTGGACCGCTACAACGCCAGTGCAACTTAGTCTTCAAGCGGGGATT
>CAMDDY010000404.1 GCA_945893125.1 Bordetella parapertussis | reverse complement strand
GCCCTTGTACGGCACATGCACGATGTCGCCGCCGATCAAATATTTGAACAACTCGCCCGCCAGATGATTCGACGACCCCGCCCCGCCGGACGCAAAGGTGAGCTTGCCCGGCTGTGCGCGCACCAGCGCGATCAATTCTTTTACGGATTTCGCGGGCACCACTGGATTGACCACCAGATACAACGGCGTGGAAAAACACAACGACACCGGCGCGAAATCGCGCAGCGGATCGTAGGGCAAATTCTTTTGCGCACTGACGTTGATCGCGAGGCTCGTGACGCTGCCGAAGAACAGCGTATAACCATCCGGCGCGGATTTCGCCGCAAATTGCGCGCCGATCATCTGGCTCGCGCCGGGACGATTTTCGATGACAAAGGGCTGGCCTAATGGTTCGTTCAGACTCGCGCCCAACGCACGCGGCAGGATATCGCCCAGGCCGCCCGCAGAATACGGCGAGATGATACGCACCGGTTTTACCGGATAGGGTTGCGCGGTCGCGCTTGCGCTCAGCCCCATCAACACCAACATCACGCAACGATTGTGCATCTCACCATCCATACTCCGCATACTCTGCCTGCTCTCGTGTTATAAATTTAGTATAGCATCGCTTCGTGAGCATTCTGGGATCGGACATGAACAAACACGATCATTGGATACACCTCTGCGCCATCGCCGCCGTCACCATGGCATCGGCAGCGTGCGCGCAGGATCCTTCGACAGGCTCAGGACAGGCTTTCCCGCAACGCCCGGTGCGCATGATCGTACCGTTTGCACCCGGCGGCACCACCGACATCGTGGCGCGCGGCGTGGCACAGCGGCTGTCCGGCGCGTGGCGCCAGCAGGTGGTGGTCGATAACCGGCCCGGCGGCGGCACCCTGCTCGGCGCGGAAATCGTGTTGAACGCCGCGCCCGACGGCCACACGCTGCTGATGGTCGGCACTTCGACCGTCATCAACACCGGCACCTCGTTTGCGCCGCCGAACAACCGCATCGATGTGGAACGCGATTTTTCGCTCCTCACCCTGTGCGCGACCGGCGCCAACGTGCTGTCGATTCGATCCAACGCGCCGCACAGAAACCTGAAGGAACTGATCGCGGCGGCCAAGGCCAAGCCCGCCAGCCTGACCTACGGATCATCCGGCGTCGGCAGCTCCAATCATTTCTCCGGCGAACTGCTGATGCTGATGGCGGGCATCCAGCTCGTGCATGTGCCCTACAAAGGCAACTCGCCCGCCCTCACCGACGCAGTGGGCGGACAAATCGACATGGTGTTTGCCGGCGCCGCCGCCGTGCAAACCTTTGTCAAAGCCGGCCGGCTGCGCGCACTGGCGATAGGCAGCAAGCAACGCTTCGTTCTGCTGCCGGAGGTGCCGACGTTCGAGGAAGCCGGTTTACCGGGTTACGAAATGCCAAACTTTTTCGGCTTCGGCGCGCCTGCAGGCATCCCGCGCGCGGTGGTAACCAAAATAAACCGCGACACCGAGACGCTGCTCAAGCAGCCGGAAATCATTCAGCAACTCTTGAACGAGGGCCTCACCGCACGCGGCGGCACACCGGAGGATTTCGCGCAATTTATTCGGGAACGCAAAATGCAGTTGGTGCGGCTGATTAAGGCGGCGAATATACGCTCGCATTGAGGTCATTCGTAGTCCCCCTGTTGAAATCCGCAGGTTGGCGGTGAGTGCGGCGAACCCCAACGTTTGCGCGTGATGCACCGCGGATGTTGGGCTTATCAGCCCAACCTTTCTCGCAGCACATCCATCAGCGTGCGCACCGATTGCAAATCCTCAAGGCACGCAATCGTGTTTATCACCTTATCCACCTGCGCCGCATCGAGCCTGCCCTTGGCCCCTTTACGAAACTTCGCTTCAATCTCGGCTCGCGTCATGCGATTCTCCGGCGTTCCCTTCGGCTCATCGCAACGCGCGGTAAGGATGCCGCCGGATTTCATTTCCAATGCAACGATGGCTTGAACGCCGCTCAGCGCCGGATCGGCGATGAGTTCTATTTGCTCCAGCGCGAATTGCCTTACCTCGGGATCGTTAAAACGTGCCGGCTCGAATTGAGCCATCCACAACTCGCGGTCAAACAACACTATCGCGGCTGTGTAGTACACCGAACCGGACGCTTCCCACTTACCATTGATGGTGCGCCGGTTGACATAGGCGTCGTAGGATGATTTGCTCAAATGAATACGCATGCGGCTTACGTCGCCGGCTTTAACGTCGTGCTTTTGAATCAACTCGAACAACGCGCTGACGAACGCCTGATTCGCGGCCGAGGTCGGCCACGGGCGCAGTGCGATTTGTTCCAGCTCCCAGCGCTCGCGCAGCCCTTCAGTCGCGGCATTCGTGGGCGCGCTGCCGCTGTAGGTGGAATAGAATCCGCCGTCCGTGGTGGTGAGAAACTCGCGCGTCGCGACAAAATCTTCCTGCGCCAGCAACGCCGCCATCAACCCGGACAACGCACCGCGAAACTGGTGAAACTTGACCGACGACGTGCCCCACGCGGCGAACGTGCCAGCGGCCTGACTGCCCGCAAGGCCGAAAGCCATCGCCATTTTGTCGGCATTAAAGTGCTGCAGATGTCCCGCAGCAGCCGTCGCGCCAAACGGACCGATCACACCCGGCCCATGCCAGCCGCGCGCGCGAAACGCAGGGTAATCCAGACCGGCGCCGATGCGCGTGGTGACTTCAAACCCCGCCGCCAGCGCCGTAAGTAAATCGCGGCCACTGGCGTTTTCGCGCTCTGCCATCGCCAGTGCGGGCGGTATCACCACCGGCTGCAAATGCGTGGCCGTGGGTCGGTACACATCGCATAGCGATACGGAGGTAATCAAAAAACCATTCAGCGCAGTGGCGCCGGTCAGTGACAAACGTCCGCCGCCAATCACGCTGCTCTCCTGAGATTGGCCGAGCGCTGCGGCAAAGCGCGACACTTTCGGCGCGTCTTCGCCTTCATAACCCGCCAGCGCGCAGGCCATGGCATCGAGCAGCAAATCCTTGCAGCGCTCCCTGGCGTTGGACGGAATATCGTCGCAACGCAATTCTGCGGCGAAACGTGCAAAGGTTTGCGTCAGGTCTTCAGTCATGATTTCATCGATTCATTGCGACAGGGTTATTGACTATAGGGCGGCGCTCAATCATGGTCAATCCGATGTTCCGCCGGTGTTGCGCTATGGCAATCCGGCGGCAAGGGATACAATAAAACCACAGTGCGTCATCGCACACCTCGGAGGAGTCCATCATGGGAAAGTTACGCCACATTGCAATTGCCGTTGCAGACACCAATGAAGCAGCCACGTTCTACGAACAGGCGTTCGGCCTGAAGCGCGTGCGCCAGTCGGTGAGCGCCATTCTGATGTCGGATGGCGTGATCAGTCTCGCCATTCTCGATAACAAGACCAGCCACGAGGCGCTCGGCCATAACGGTCTGCATCATCTTGGATTTATCACCGATGATGTGGGCGAGGCTTCGGGCAAAGCCGAATCCAGCGGCGCGGTGTACGCCGACAAGGCTGAAAATATCGCCAAACGCTTTAGCAATCGCGGACAACTCAAGGACGGCCAGCTCACCGCCGACGCGCAGCAGCAGGAGCAGCGCAAATATGTTGATCCGAACGGCATCAAGTTCGATATCGTCAACGATATGCATGCGCGAAATTCCTGGCGCCTGCCGCTGTGATGTGCGGTGTGTTGTAAATTCCCGGCAATTCCCTCGCGATAGCGGAGGCACGGATGATAACTGCACGCGTGTTTGCGACCGGCCTCTGCGTTTGCATTTGCGTCTCATCAGCGGATAGTTGGGGACAAACCCGTACCGCAAGCGCAGGGCCGGCTTACCCCATCAAGCCGATGCGCATGATCTCTGCATTTCCACCTGGCGGCGGCACTGACATCCTGGCGCGAGCCATCGCGACACCGGTGTCCGAAGCCTTCGGGCAACCGGTGGTGGTGGACAATCGGCCAGGCGCCGGCGGCACCACCGGTTCTGAACTCGTGGCGCGCGCAGCACCGGACGGCTACACCATTATCATCGTCGCCAGCACCTACGCTGCCACCTCGGCGTACAGCCCGCCCTCGTTCGACCCTATCAACGGCATACAGCCCATCATCCTGCTCGGCACCACCGGGTTGGTTATGGCGGTGCATCCTTCCATTCCGGCAAAATCCGTAAAGGAGCTTATTGACCACGCCAAGTCAAATCCGGGCAAGCTTAACTACGCATCGGTCGGCAATGGCAGCGTGCCCCATTTTGCGCAGGAACTATTCAAGCTGGAGACCGGGATCAATGTCACCCACGTTCCCTATAAAGGCGCCGGCCCCGCACTCATCGCTCTGGTCGGCGCGGAGATACAAATGACCACACTTAGCATGGTGGCCATCCTCCCGCATATCAAGGCCGGGCGGCTGCGCGCGCTGGCGATCACCACGCCCACGCGCGCGAGCCTGATGCCGGAACTGCCGACCATCGGTGAAACCGTGCCCGGTTTTGAAGTCGTACACTGGTACGGCATGTGGGGACCGAGAGGCATCCCGAAACCCATCGTCGCGCGCTGGCATCAGGAAGTAACGAAAGTACTTCGCACCGACGACATGAAAATGCGCACGCGCGCTGAAGGATTGGAAGCCGCCGCCGTTCCGCCTGAAGCATTCGGTGAGCTGATTCGGCGCGATGTGGAAAAGTGGCGCAAGGTCGTCAAAGCGGCCAGGATTAAACGTGAGGATTGACCGTGCGTAATGTCTGCTTGTTTGTAGTGTTATTCAGTGTGGTTTTACCTTGCGCGGCGCAAGATACCTATCCCAATCGCCCGGTGCGGCTCATCGTCACCGCCGCGCCCGGTGGCGTAGTCGATGTCACCGCGCGCATCATCTCGCAGCAGCTCACCGAACAG
>CAMDDY010000403.1 GCA_945893125.1 Bordetella parapertussis | reverse complement strand
TCGTTGGGGCGAGCGACATCCTCACGCGCGCTACTCCGCTCGAGCTTCCGTATTCAACATCTGATCCGAACGCAACACCACGTGTTCGGACTTGAGTTTTAGAATATCAGCGGCGCTGTAGCCCAGCGTCGCCAAAATCCCCTCGGTGTGTTCACCCAGATTCCCCGGATGCTCGCGCACTTCAAAATCGGCGGTCTGGCCCATGCTGATCGGCAGCTTCGGCATTTTGAATTGTTTGTCGCCAACTTTCAAATTCAGCCAGCGATTGCCTTCGTTCATTTGTTTCTCGTTAATCAGATCCATCGGTGTATTCACCGGCGAAAACGGCACCAACGCCTTGTAAAGCCGCTCCGCCACCTCGTCATAGGGCAGCGTCTCCACCACCGCCTTGACGCGCTCCGCGATGCGCGGTTTTTGCGCGCTGCGTTTTCGATTGCTGTTGAATTCAGGCAATTTTTTCCAGTCGTCGAAACCCAACGCATCGCACAGCCCCGCCCAGTGGCGATTACCGGTCACCGCAATAAAAATCTGTTTTTCGTCACGGGTCGGAAACAAGCGGTACACGCCCCAGCCCATGGTGTCGCCCATGCCGCTCGCGCGCGTGCCGCGCGGCTGCGGATTGACGCCGCTCATCTGCGCGCCGGTGATGTATTGGCTCACCCAGAACACGATGGTTTCATAGAGACCCGCTTCGATGTTGTCGCCCACACCGGTTTGCTCGCGCCGGTACAGCGCCGACAAAATACCGATCACGCCGTAGGTCGCCGCACCAATATCCGTGATCGACGCGCCCGCGCGCATGGGCTGATCTTTCATCCCCGTGAGGTAAGCCAGGCCACCGGCCATCTGCGCCAGTTCGTCGAGGAACGGACGGTCGCCATAGGGGCCGGGCAAAAAGCCTTTCACCGAGCAGTAAATAATGCGCGGGTTGATGCGCCGGCCCCACTCGTAATCCAGCCCCAAACGATTCAACGCACCGGGCGCGAAATTGTCAAACACCACGTCGGATTGCGCCACCAGTTGCTCGAAAATTTTCTTGCCGCCGGGCTTGCGTAAATCCAGCGCGAGATATTTTTTATTGCGATTGAACGAGTAAAACGTCTGGCCGTTGTTGCCATGGCTGCGCGCGGTGTCGCCGGTTTCCGGATGTTCGATCTTGATCACATCGGCGCCCAAGTCGCCGAGGATCAGGCCGCCGCTGGGGCCGGCGACGATGTGGCTGAGTTCGAGAACTTTTACGCCGTCGAGCGGCAGCTTCTGCTTACTTATACTCATGCTTTACCTGCCAGGCGCACCGGCGCCGCGGTCGCACTTTCGTTGGCGTTAAACTCACTTTTGTATTCCGGCCGTTGATAACTGGTGATCTGCTCTTTCCACGGCGATTCCGCGCCCGCATACGCCTTGGGCCCCAGAATAAAATGCCGCGCCTGCGCCAATGTTTCAATACGCGGCATGTCCATCGGATACAGCTTGTCGAAGCGCGGACGCGGCCCGGCTTTCGATACAAAGCCATACAGCGGATGCCCGACCACTTCTTCCGCCAGCCACACCGCCTCGATCAGCTTGTAGAGATCAACGCCGGTGTGGATGCCCATTTCTTCGAGCATGTGCATCAGGTCTTCGGTGGCGATCATCATCGCGGCCTGTCCGTTGCCGCAATACGGGCAGCCCGCCATGCCGCCGATCGCGGTTTGCAATCGCAGGGTGTCGCTGCTGTCCATCACGCGCAGCGCGGCGTACACCGACGCCAGCGCGGCGCCGCGCGCGTTGTGCAGATGCAGGTTGAAATCGGTGATAGACGGCCAGCGTTCCTTGATCGCAACGATGGTGCGCTCGACCTGATGTGGCATGTTCCAGCCCATCGCATCCGAGAAACCGATGCGCGTCACGGTCAGGCCCGCGTCGGTCCACTGCTGAACCATGCGGTCGAACATATTCATCAGTTGTTCGAGCGACACGTCGCCGATCCAGTTGGAGCCGAACGCATTGCTGATCGACATGCAGCCCTCGGTGGCGCCATGCTCGCGCGCCTGCTGCACGGTTTTCGGCCACGCCGCGATCTGCTGTGCCTGGGTGCGATTGGTGTTGCGTTGCGCGAATACGTCACACATATCGACGCGCGTGGCGAACTCCAGCGCCTTCTGCGACAGCGGCGGTGTGTAGGCCTTCGCGCGGTCGCGGCCTTTGTCGTTCAACGCGGTATACACGTAACGCACGCCGGGCTTGGGCTTGAAGCGCGTGACCAGCTCGTCGGTGGTGGCCATTTGCGGCGTCCACTTCGGGCTGACGAACGAACCCACGGCAATTTCCTTCAATCCGGTTTCCGACAACGCATCGAGCAGGCGCACCTTTGCATCGACTGAAATGTCGGGGCTTTCAATCTGCAAGCCGTCGCGCATGCCTTCTTCGGTGTGAATAATTTTCGGATAGCCGCTCATGGTTTCACTTGTAAGTAATTGTTTTTAAATGATAATTATAATTGTAGCTCGATAATACCTTTTTGTTCGAGCAAGGGATAGATGCCGCCGGCCTGCAATAGATCGAGCAGTTTTGCCGGCAGTGCTTTAGCGGTGAGCATCTTGCCGGAGGTTAAGTTACGCACGACGCCATCGTAAAAATTCACCTGCGCAACATCGCCTTCGGTGAACAACGCCATCACGCCGGGGCACTCCATCGCGGGGAACGCATAGTTGATGCTGTTGCGGAAAAACAAACCGTTGATCGACTCCGCGATAACGCAGCCCACGCCGAGAATTTTAAATGATCGCGCGGCAGGCCTACTCGAACCCATGCCGAAATTTTTGCCCGCGATGAGGATATCGCCGGGCCGCATCTCATCCACCCAGCCGGGGCGGTTGGCCTTGAACGCGAGCTTCGCCTGATCCGCCGCGCTGAGATAAATCGAGCCGCTGGGGATAATCAGGTCGGTGTTGATGTTGTCGGGGAACTTCCACACCCTTGCTTCAAATTTCAGGTTCATTGTAGAAACTCACGTGGATCGGTAATCACACCCCGTATCGCCGAAGCCGCCACCGTCGCGGGCGACCCCATGAAGATGCGCGCGCTGGTCTCGCCCATGCGCCCCTTGAAGTTCCGCGTGGATGAGGTGATGCAGGTTTCGTTTTCGCCGAGCACGCCCATGTGGGTGCCGCCGCAGGCGCCGCAGGTGGCGTTGGTCACCACCGCGCCCGCATTGGCGAGCGTGGTGATAATGCCCGCCTCGGCCGCCGCGCGATACACCGCCTGCGATGCGGGTGTGACGATAAACCGCACGCGCTTGTCTACGCGCTTGCCGCGCACCACCTCTGCCGCCAGCGCAAGGTCTTCCAGCGTGCCGTTGGCGCACGAGCCGACGAACGCTTGATCGATGCGCGTGCCCGCTGCGGCGGCGACCGGCTGCGAGTTTTCGACGACGCTGTCAGGAAAAGCCACCAAGGGCTGCAACGCACCCAGGTCAACGTGCCGCACCGCTTTGTACACCGCATCGGCATCGGGATAAAAACACTCAAATTCGTCGGGCCGCCGCGCGCGTATCCACTCACACATGATCTCGTCCGGATCAAAAATCGCGAAGTCGGCGGACAACTCGGTGGACATGGTGGTCAGTGTCTTGCGCGCGCTGATGCTCAAATGTGCGAGCGCGCTGCCGCCATATTCGACATTGGTATTGGTGTGATCGCCGTACTGGCCGGCGATTTGCAGAAAAGCATCTTTCATCGTCACCGCGCGCGGCAGCCGGCCCGACATGTCGTAGCGGATGGTTTCACCGACGATGAACCACGTCTCGCCCAGCGTCGCGGCGTAAAACACATCCGGCACGCCCACGCCGCGCGCGAGGCAATTAAACACCCCCGCGCTGCCGGTGTGCGAATCACTGCATACCAGCAACGAACCGGGCAAGGCGTAGGCGTTGTCCGCCACCACCTGATGGCTGATGCCCTGATCGTAGCCGATGTCATGAAAGCGCTGGATGCCGAATTGATCGACAAACTCGCGCGCGATTTTGTGCGTGGCCGCGCCCTGCCGGTCCGGCACCGGCGCACGGTGATCCAGCACCACCACCACGCGTTCAGGGTGATCGAGCTTGTTGATCTTGCGCCAGCGCGTCGGCACGAACATGGTATCGACGAACACCACTGTGTCCACACCCACCGTCACCAGATCGCCGGGGCTGACTTTTACCTGGCCGGATTTACGGGCAAGGATTTTTTCGGTGATCGTCATGCCCATCGCAGGTTCCGTACTCGTAGGTTATTCCGGCTTCACGCCGGCGATCTTGACGATGCGCGCATATTTGTCGATTTCGCGCGCGAGAAACTCGCCGAACTCCCGCGGTGTATTGGCGACGATGGTCATGCCGCCCGCGATCATCAACTGCTTCACCTCCGGCAGCGCCATGATGCGGGCGATTTCCTGATGCAGTTTTGCGATGGTGTCTTTTGACGTTGCGCCGGGAACCAGCATCGCGTACCAGTTGGTCATGTCGAAACCGCGCAAGCCGGTTTCAGCAAGGGTCGGCAGGTCCGGCGCGATGGCCGAGCGTTCCCCGCTCGATACGCCCAGCGCGCGCAACTTGTTACTTTTCACCAGCGGCAACGCGCCCAGCACATTCATGAAATACAGCGGCACCTGTCCGCTCATCACGTCGATCAGCGCGAGGCCCGGGCCTTTATACGGCACATGCACCACTTTGATGCCGCTCATCGAGGCAAACAGCTCGGCGGTGAGATGCGGCAGCGAGCCGGTTCCGGAATTGCCGATATTCAATTCACCCGGACGCGCTTTCGCCAGCGCGGTCAGCTCCTTCACGCTATGCACCGGCAACGAGGGATGCACGATCAGCACCAGCGGCCCCGCCGCCAGCAGCGTCACCGGCGCGAGGTCGCGCGCCTGGTCG
>CAMDDY010000402.1 GCA_945893125.1 Bordetella parapertussis | reverse complement strand
CTGAACACGGTAACGACGTGATTTCTTTTCTGCGCGACCGGCGCTCGCAGTATCGCGTGTAGATGGCTCGTGAGGCGTGAGGGAAACTCAAAACTCAAAACTCAAAACTCAAAACCCAAAATTCAAAACTCAAAACTCCCCCCTCACGCATAACTCAAATGCTATCCGCCAGTCCTTCAATCACCTGCTTGCCGCTGCGTTTTTTGTCGCGCGCTTCTTCGGGGGATTCGCGGCCTTGCGGCGAGGCGGCGATTTGCGCATACAGATCGGCGGCGCCTTGCAGGATGCGCGGTGTCATGCCGGCGCCCTCGAAGGTTTTCGCGATCTCGTTCATTTCCGGCACCCAGCGATAGGCCTTGAACGGCATGCCGGCCGAGCGGCTCAACACCGATTCGTACAATTCGGCCTGGCTGCTGGTGAATTCGGCTTCCAGCGTTTTGTCGACACCCAGCTTGCGCGCGGCCACCAGCAGCTCCGTGCCGAGCGCGATACTGCCCTTGGTGAGCGCGGCGTAACACATTTTAACCGCGGAAGCGTCGCCGATTTTTTCACCGGCGATGCGCACGCTGATTTGTTCCGAGTGGATACGATTCATGAGGGCCGCGTTCGGGCCGGATACGTAAAAACGCTGCTTTGCACCGTTGCGCGGCGGCGGCCCGATGATGCCGGCGTCGATGGTGGCGCAGCCTGCGGCGGTCATGATGCCGGTGATTTCCGTCATGGTCTGCGGCGCGACGGCGTTGCAATCGACGTAAATGATCTGACGTGCCGTGGCCAGACACGCGGCGGCCACCGCGCGCGCGTTGGCCGCCGCGGCGCCGGGGTCAAGGATCGACAGCACCAAGTCGCAGGTCGGCACCAGTTTTTCCACCGAGCCGCAGTCGGTCAGCCCGGCTTTTTCGCCGAGGCTGCGCGTGCGCACGCTGCGCCCATCGGACGCCATGCATACGTTGAAGCCTTGCGCCTTGAGACACATCGCGACCCCTTGTCCCATGTCGCCGGGGCTGGTAACGCCGATACTGTTGTTCAGTTCCATGGTGTTCTCCGTAATAGGGCAGTGGGGGCAGTGCGTCAAAGATTCAAAGCGGGCATGCGTTAGAATATCATCTTCCCCGCCCGCCGCGTTCATCCTTCGCTTACGCATTCTGATTCTCATCTGAACGGTCCGCCACGCTGATAGGCACGCTGAGCGCGCTGGCCGGATTAATGCCGGTGTTCGTGGCGGCGGCGGGAGTAAAATAAAAATGTCAGACGTAACCCAATGGAGATACACATGAATTGGCGGCTAGGGTTGGGGGTGATTTTCCTCGCGGCGGCGGGCGCGGCGGTGGCGCAGGGCGTGGAGCCGTTGCTGGATCAGGCGTTGGCGGGTGAACATCGCGCGGATGCGAATCGCAAGCGCGACGTCTACCGGCATCCGCGCGAGACGCTGCTGTTCTTCGGTTTAAAACCCGACATGAGCGTGGTGGAAATCTGGCCCGGCGGCGGTTGGTATTCCGAAATACTCGCGCCGGTATTGCGCGACAAGGGCCGGCTGTATCTGGCGGGCAACGCCATTGAAAATCCCAAGCTTCCCGCGTGGCAGCGCGAAGCGCGCGAGAAAATGGAAGCCGCCTACGCCAAACGCCCCGCGCTTTACGGCAAGCCGGTGTTCACCTCGCTCGGGCCACCGGAGTATCTGGCGATAGCGCCGCCCGCGAGCATGGACATGGTGCTGACGTTTCGCAACGTGCATAACTGGAGCGCGCAGAAATCCGATGCGCTGGTGTTCAAGGCGTTTTTTGATGCACTGAAACCCGGCGGTACGCTGGGCGTGGTGGAGCACCGCGCTAATCCGGGCACATCGTTTGAACAGCAGATCAAATCGGGCTACATGACCGAGGCGTACGTGATTGAACTCGCGGAAAAGGCCGGCTTCAAACTCGCGGGCAAGTCGGAAGTGAACGCAAATCCGAAAGACACCAAGGATCATCCCAACGGGGTGTGGACCTTGCCGCCGATGTCGCGTGGCCGCCTGAATCCGGAAAAATATCTTGCGATAGGCGAGAGTGATCGCATGACGCTTAAATTCGACAAGCCCATTAAATAAAACGTGTTTAAAAACATATACTTACAATACTTTTTCGCGGCATCATTGGCGCTGACGTTGAGCGCCTGTGGCGAAAAAGTCCCGGCGCCGGAAGTGCCGCCGCTGGTGGTGACGCAAACCGTGGTTGCGGGCGACGCGGGGTTGACTGCGAGTTATGCTGGAGAAGTGCGTGCGCGTTCGGAGTCTGCATTAGGATTTAGAGTCGGCGGCAAAATCACCGAGCGGCTGGTGGATGTCGGCGCCAGCGTCAAGCCGGGCACGCCGCTGGCGCGACTCGATGCGCATGACCTGCAATTGAACTCGGCGAGCGTGCGCAGCCAAGTGGCGGCGGCGCAGGCCGATGTGGTGCAGGCGCAGGCCGACTACAAGCGCTACAACGATCTGTATCAAAAGAAATTCGTCAGTGGCGCGGAAATCGACAAACGCCGGGCCACGCTCGATGTCGCGCAGGCGCGCCTCACGCAAGCCCGCGCGCAACTGAACGTGGCGGACAATCAAAGCGCCTATGCGCTGTTGAGCGCCGATCGCGCAGGCGTGATCACTGCCGTCGAGGCCGAGGCGGGGCAGGTGGTCGCGGCGGGGCAGACGGTGGTGCGTCTGGCGCGTGACGGGGAAAAAGAAATTCAGATCGCGGTGCCTGAAAACCGTTTGCCTGAATTGAAGGCCGCCGAAAAGATAGAAGTGACTTTGTGGGCGGTGGCCGATAAACGCTACGCCGGCAAAATCCGCGAAATTTCCCCCGGCGCCGACGCGGTGACGCGCACCTACGCCGCGCGCATCGCGGTGGCGCAAGCGGATGCCGATATGCGTTTGGGCATGACGGCGAGCGTGTTGTTGCGGCAGCCCGGCGCGGGCGGCGTGGTCGTGTTGCCGTTGACCGCGCTGTATCAGCAGGGGACGAATACGGCGCTGTGGCTGGTCGATGCGGCGGCGCAAACAGTCAAGCTTGTGCCGGTCAAGGTGGGGGTGTTTCGCGACGACACGATGAGCGTGTTGTCCGGGGTGAAGGACGGCGATGTGGTGGTGACTGCGGGCGTACACAAGCTCACGCAGGGGCAGAAAGTGCGCGTCACAGCCGCCATGGCTGCGCGGAAGTAGCGCATTGAAATCATTCAACCTTTCCGAATGGGCGTTGGCGCACCAGCAATTGGTGCTGTATTTTATTTTCGCGTTGATGACGGCCGGTGTGATCGCGTACGGCAATCTGGGGCAGGCCGAAGACCCCGATTTCACCATCAAGGTGATTGTCATCAATACGCAGTGGCCGGGGGCATCCGCCGAGGAAGTTGAACTGCAGATCACCGAAAAGCTCGAAAAGAAATTGCAGGAAACGCCGTGGCTGGATCATGTGCGCAGCTTTTCGCGTCCGGGCCAGTCGATGATATTTGTGCTGCTCAAGGATTACACGCCGCCCAAAGAGGTGCCGGAGGTGTGGTATCAGGTGCGCAAAAAAATCAACGATGTGCGCCAGACCCTGCCGCGCGGCGCGCAAGGGCCGTTTATCAACGACGAGTTCGGCGATACCTTCGGCACTATTTTTGCGTTTACCGCGGATGGATTTTCGTACGCGCAAATGAAGCAATACGCGGATCAGGCGCGGCAGGAACTGTTGCGTGTTCCGCATATCGCCAAGGTGGAATTGCTCGGCGAGCAGCCTGAAAAAGTGTATGTCGAAATTTCGCACCAGAAGCTCGCCACGCTGGGCATCGATCCACTGGTGATTTTCAATATTCTGGATGCGCAGAATTCGATGACGCCGGCGGGCAGTGTCGATACCGCCAGCGACCGTATTCATATTCGCGTGTCGGGCGATTTCGATTCCGTCGAAAGCATTCGCGAGATCGGCATACGCGCCAACAACCGCTTGTTCCGGCTGGGTGATATCGCCCACGTGTATCGCGGCTATGTCGATCCGCCTGCGCTCAGAATGCGCTTTAACGGGCAAAACGCCGTCGGGCTCGCGGTGTCGATGGGCAAGGGCGGCGACATTATCGAGCTGGGCAAGCAACTCGCGCCGGCTATCGCGCGCATCCGCGCGAATCTACCCGTGGGTTTGGAATTGCATTCGGTGGCCGATCAACCCACGGTGGTCAAACGCTCGGTGCGCGAGTTCATGCGCACGCTGCTGGAGGCGATTGCGATTGTGCTGCTGGTGAGTTTTATTTCTCTGGGTTTTCGCACCGGGGTGGTGGTGGCGTTGTGCATACCGCTCACGCTGGCGGTGACGTTTCTGTTGATGAAATTGTTCGGCATCGATTTACAGCGCATTTCACTGGGGGCGTTGATTATCGCGCTGGGCCTGCTGGTGGACGACGCCATCATCGCGGTGGAAATGATGGTGAACAAGATGGAGCAAGGCTGGGATCGGGTGCGCGCGGCAAGTTTTGCCTACACCAGCACCGCGTTTCCCATGCTCACCGGCACGCTGGTGACGGCGGCGGGGTTTCTGCCGGTGGGGTTTGCCAAGTCGTCGGCGGGCGAATACACGTTTTCGATCTTTGCGGTAGTGACCATCGCGCTGCTGATCTCATGGGTGGTTGCGGTGATATTCACGCCGTATATCGGCTACAAGATTCTGCCGAATTTCACGGTGCATCCCGGTACCCATGAAGACGCGGTGTACCAGAAAAAGTTTTACCTGGCGTTCCGGCGGCTGGTCACGTGGTGCGTGCGGTTTCGCAAGACCGTGATGCTGCTCACCGCGCTGGTGTTCGCGGCGGCGCTGGTCGGCTTTGCGCTGGTGGAGCAGCAGTTTTTCCCGTCATCGAACCGGCCCGAATTGCTGATTGATCTGCAATTGCCCGAAGGTTCGTCGATTCGGGCGACACAGGCGGAA
>CAMDDY010000401.1 GCA_945893125.1 Bordetella parapertussis | reverse complement strand
AGAACGTGAGCGTAGGGTATGTCCCCGCGTATTTCGCCACGCATCGCCGGAATGTGTGAAGCGGCAGATATTCCATCAGTTGCGCGAACACCAGCTTGCCCGTATGCATCGAACCCCCTCCGGAAAAATCCGGAAGTTTACAACACATTCAAATCGGTGACACCCATGCGTATCATTTATGTACGTAATATCAGTCAGTTAGATCGTGCTTACCCCAAAATCTCCGGACAGCAGTGAGCGTACAAATCATTATTCCGTTGTCTGCGCGAATAAATCCGATGCGGTAAGCTGAACACAGTATCGAGCTACCAACTTGCAACCCACATCACCCCAGTCCTGCCGCACCTGCCGCCATTTCGCCCATCAGCCTTGTTTCGTTGCGGGGAAATACCAACTGAACGAACACTGCGCCAAGTGGTATAAAAACTTCCCAGACGCCTCACAGTGCGACCATTACGAAAGGGAACCCGGCAGTGATGACGATACGTAAAGTCCTTCTCGCAGCTTGCCTTCTGGTAGCCCAGCTATCCTTTGCCGCCGAGCTTACTGGCTTGGTAGTGGGTGTGAGCGATGGTGACACCATTACTGTCCTAGTCGATAAAACGCCTTACAAAATCCGGCTTGCGGGGATTGACGCTCCGGAGTCACGACAGGCATTCGGTCAGGCGTCCAAGCAACACCTGTCGGCACTGGTCTATAAAAAGTCGGTGACCGTGCTATGGGACAAGAAAGACCGCTTCGGCAGAACCATAGGCAAGGTGATGGTCGATGGCACGGACGCTTGCCTTGAGCAGATCAAAGCGGGTCTGGCTTGGCACTACAAGCGGTTTGCGGCGGAGCAGCCAGCGCAGGACAGGGCCGACTACGCTGCGGCTGAAGACAAGGCCAAGGGCGAACGGATCGGGTTATGGAGCGATGCACAACCCACTGCGCCGTGGGACTGGCGGAAAAATTAATATACCCCCCCGGTCTGGCGTTTTGAAAACGAAGGGGGGTGTTTCTAAATGACGGGTGGGGTGCCGGTTTCCAGAAATCAGGGGATCGTTTGAGCAAAACCGAGCGAAGGGGTGAGCCGGATGGAACCAGTTTAAAAAGCGGGGGGTGCCGGTGGGTGGGGGTCGGACTGGCATGGATGCCAGTTCCTTGCGTAGATCGCGCTACGGCGGCGGCACAAGGGCTGTGGTGGAAAGTCGGCCCGCAGATTGGAGCGGGACAATACGCCGCACGGCAAGCGAGTGGGATTGAGCCGGAAGAGAGGTTACTAAACTGGGGGTAGTCAGCCAATCATGCTTTTGCTAACGGTATGTGCCATCATCTTAGTAGTGATGAGGGAACAAAAGAGGGAACAGTGTTTACTGCCAGTAAAAACATCAGCAAAATCATTGACATTTGGCGGAGAGGGAGGGATTCGAACCCTCGAAGGCCTTGCGACCTTTCCGGTTTTCGAGACCGGTACATTCAACCACTCTGCCACCTCTCCGGAGGCGCGGATTCTAGCAGAAAGCGCGGGGCGAGAACATCACAAGCGGGATTTTTCCGGACGAGGCCTATGATCGTGAGGACCGACACAATGACACGCCAGTTGCACCGTACATTATTTTCCGCTATCGCCCTGAGCGTGCTTGGGGTTGTTATTCCGCAGGCAACGGCGCAAACCTATCCCTCGCGCCCCATCCGCCTGATCGTGCCGTATCCGCCGGGCGGAGCGGCGGATGCCACCGCGCGCATACTGTGGCCGCGCATAGGCGACGTATTCGGCCAGCAAATCGTGATCGACAATCGTGGCGGGGCGTCAGGCATTATTGGCGCCGATATCGTGGCCAAGAGCGCGGCGGATGGTTATACGCTGTTGCACGATGCCAGTGCCTTTACCGTCAATCCCGCGCTGCGCAAGTTGCCATTTGACCCGCTCAAGGATTTGCTGCCCGTGGCGATGCTGATGCGCACGCCGAACATGCTGGTGGTGCATCCTTCGGTGCCGGTCGCCACGATGCGTGATCTGGTCGAACTGGCCAAGGCGCAGCCGGGACGCATCACCTACGCGTCATCCGGTTTCGGCAGTGCACCGCACATGGCGGGTGAACTGTTTCAGTACGTGACCAAGGTGAAACTGTCGCACGTGCCGTACAAGGGCGGCGGGCTCGCTTATGTGGATTTGCTCGGCGGGCATGTGCAGTTGTTCTTCGGCAGCATCGCGAGCGCGCTGCCGCACGTGCAGGGCAATAAACTCAAAGGCATTGCACTGACTGCCGCCAAGCGTTCGGCATCCGCGCCGCAGATACCCACGATGGCTGAATCCGGCGTGCAGGGCGTTGAAGTGTATGAGTGGAATGGCTTGTACGTGCCGGCGAACACGGCGCCGGCCATAGTCACGCGCCTCAACACCGAGGTGAACAAGATGTTGGGCAACAACGATGTGCAGCAACGATTCTTCCAACTGGGCGCGGAGGCCGTGCCGGTGACGCCCGCCGAACTGGGCAACTACGTGCGTGGCGAAATCGCGCGGTGGAGCAAGACGGTGAAGGAGATGGGGATCAAGGGCGAATAACGCTACGATGCCGCCTGGTAGTACAAATTTTGCGGATGCCTCGCCTGCGCGAAAAAGAACCAGCGTTCCGCCAGCAGGCCGATGTACTGAACGATGAACGCAATGCTTGCGATGAGCGTCAAGTTAGCTTCGGCAGGTTTGGCAAACCCCAGCAACACCGCCGGCGCCGCAAATGCCAGCAACAGAAACCCCCATTTCACGCTTTGCACCACCTGCCGCGTCTTGCCGTGGAAGAACTCGCGGGTATTGAACGAGCTCCCCATAAAGCCCTGCGCTTTTTGTACGATGTGCGGATTGCGTATGCCTATCGCGCTTTGCAGATTGGATTTCGGACGTATGCGAGCATTGCGAACCAGCGAGGCTATGCGAGCCGCGGCTGCCAGCAGCGTTAGCGCCAGTGCGCACGTTGCGAGCGCGGGCGCCAAGGCAGGTTCCATTGCCGCCGCCAGTGCGGTTGCTAGTGTGAAACCGGATGCGCAACCCAACAGTGTGTAATTCACGATGGTCAGCGGCGTGGCCCATTCCTGCAAAAATTTGAGGCACACGTAGTTCATCGCGGTGATGTAGAACAACGCGAGACACAACACCGCGCCGATGATACTTATCGTGTTTGCGTGGGCGCAGCCGATGTAATGACACCAGCCGTGCAGCGCCACCACCACCATAAACACCGGCAGCACAATGACTTCGCGCGACAGCCACGAGGTGCGCCACATCGCGACGGCGCGCCACGCGCGTTCGGGATGGCCCAGATGAAAAAATGAGGCGATCAGCCCCGCGATCAGAAACGCCAGCGCGATGCCATCACCGATGACGAAAAACGCGGCGCTGGCGCCGGCGCCGATCCATCCGTTTTCGACGGCAACCAACGCCAGAAACAAACCTTGTCCCGCGCCGATCAAGGTGGTCAAAAATATGACGGAGAATGCAGGATTCATGGTTCAGTTTATGGCTTGGCAGGCGCATCAGTCGCCTTCAGTTCGTTGGGACGCTGCTGCTCCACCGTGCGGCTCAACTGCTTATCAATCGGCGAAGCGCTGCGACGGGGCAAGTAATGATTCGCAGGCTTGGTGTCCCACTCTGGCATCAGTTGATAGCCGCCGTTTTCACGGATGGCTTTGGAGACGATGGATTCAGGATCGTGTATGTCGCCGTAGAGGCGCGCGTTGGTGGGGCAGGCCAGCACGCACGCGGGTTTGCGCTGTTCATCCGCGAGATTGTCGTCGTTGATGCGATCCACGCACATCGTGCATTTCTTCATCACTTTTTCTTTTTCGTCCAGCTCACGCACGCCGTACGGGCAGGCCCATGAGCAGTAATTGCAGCCGATACATTTGTCGTAGTCGATCAGCACCAGCCCGTCGCTCTTGCGCTTGTAGCTGGCGCCGGTCGGGCACACCGGCACGCAGGGCGGGTCTTCGCAGTGCAGACACGATTTGGGGAAATGCACTGTTTGTGTATCGGGGAACTGGCCGACTTCAAAGGTTTGCACGCGATTAAAAAACGTGCCACTGGGGTCGGCGCCATAGGGGTTTTCATCGGCCAGCGCACCGGCGACACCACTGGTGTTCCACTCTTTGCAACTGGTGACGCAGGCGTGGCAACCCACGCACACGTTGAGGTCGATCACCAAAGCGAGTTGGGTCATTCGCGTGCTCCGCCGTGATTGTTTTTCCCGGCGACAAATGCCTGCCACAGGCGATGCAGTTTTGCCGTGCCGGGCAGCGGATTCATGGTATCGAACTGCGGCGAACTTTCTTTCGCTTCATCGGCGCCCGCCGGATAAATGCGCACGCGCACGTCGTACCAGCCGGCTTGTCCGGTCAACGGATCGGAGTTCGATGTGCGAGTACCTTCCGCATTGCGCAGTTCATCCGAGAGCAGGTGATTCAACAAAAATCCGCGTTGCGATTCGTTGGCGTCGGGCGCGAGATGCCATGCGCCGCGCGCCTTGCCGATGGCGTTCCAGGTCCACACCGTGCCGGGTTCGACGGCCTCGCTACGGCGGCACAAACACCGCACCTTGCCGTGCATCGATTCCACCCACATCCAGCCGCCGTCGGCGATGCCTGCGGCCTGTGCCGTTTTTGTGTTTATAAACAAATAGTTATGCGTGTGTATCTGGCGCAGCCAGGCGTTCTGCGAATCCCATGAGTGATACATCGCCATCGGCCGCTGCGTGATCGCGGCGAGCGGATACTTTTGTTTATCGGAGAGCGAAACCTCAAGCGGCTGGCGGATTCAAGTCTGAAGTGCAACCGCGTTATGATGCGAGTGTAGCTTCTTCCAGAAGACTTCGTGGGGTGTTTTGAAGCCGAGGCATTTTCTGGGGCGATGGTTGAGGTAGTGCATGGCGGCAGAGATGTCTTTTTTGGTGATT
>CAMDDY010000400.1 GCA_945893125.1 Bordetella parapertussis | reverse complement strand
CGGGCGAGCTGCTCAAAATGCAGGCCGGCATCGATATCGTGCATACGCCGTACAAAGGCACCGGGTTGGCCTTGTCGGATTTAATTGGCGGGCACATACCCCTGTTGATGTCGGCATTGCCCGGCGTCGCGCCGCAGATCCGCAGCGGTAGAGTGCGAGCGCTGGGGGTCACCAGCGCGCAGCGCGCCAAGTTGGTGCCGGACGTACCCACGATGGCGGAAGGCGGCGTACCGGGCTACGACGTGAATCATTGGTTCGGCGCGCTGGCGCCGGCGAAAACCGAGCGCAAGATACTCGAACAACTGCACGCGGGCTTGGGCAAAATCATGCGTGCGAATGAAGTTGTGATTGCACTGGAAAAGGCCGGCACCGATGTGGTAACCCAGTCGCCGCGTGAGTTTGATGCATTTCTGCGCAGCGAAATTGCGCGCTGGAGCAAAGTCATACGCGAGGCCGGCATCAGCGCCAACTGATGCTGCGCGCAACGTGAAAGTTTGACGCGTTCAACCGGCGCACATTACATTCCATGTGATTCCCCACCACGGAGCAGGCGCATGAACACGATTTCAGAAAAAGCGGCGTTGCATGCCGGACATACGCTGCCCAATCCGTGCGGCGCGCATGTGCTCGCGCGCGCGTTAAAGCGCCATGGCGTCGAGGTACTGTTCGGGCAAAGTCTACCGTCGGCGCTGCATTTGGTGATCCCCGAATTCGGCATGCGGCAGATCGCGTATCGCACCGAGAATGCCGGTGCGGCGATGGCCGACGGTTATGCCCGTGCGTCGCAGAAAGTCGGCGTGGTCACCGCGCAGAATGGCCCGGCGGCGGCGTTGCTGGCGCCTGGGTTGGCGGAGGCGTTTAAGGCTTCAATCCCGATTTTGGCCATTGTGCAGGACGTGCGGCGCAATCAGACCGACAAGAACGCATTTCAGGAACTCGATCATTTCGATATTTTTCGCGGCTGCGCCAAGTGGGTGAAGCGCGTTGCAGAAATATCACGTATCGACGATTACGTGGACATGGCTTTCACCGCGGCGGCGAGCGGCAGGCCGGGGCCGGTGGTGCTGCTGTTTCCGCAGGATTTGCTGCTCGAAGCGGCGAAAACGGATAGCGGTGAACCTCGTCGTGCTTCACTGGGGGTGTATCCGCTGGACCGCAGCGTGGCGGACCCTGCGCGCATCGAAGAAGCCGCGCGCTTGCTGGCGCGGGCCGAGCATCCGTTGATTGTTGCGGGCGGCGGCGTGCATCTATCCGCCGCGCACGAGGCGCTGGCGCAGTTGCAGGAATCGGCGAGCCTGCCGGTGGCGACCACCAGCATGGGCAAGGGCGCGGTGGCGGAAACGCACGCGCTGTCGCTGGGCGTGATCGGCTATTTCATGGGCACGCGCGGTATGGCGCGGCACATGCACGCGCTGATTGATCGCGCGGATTGTGTGTTGTTCGTCGGCGACCGTACCAATCAAAATGGCACGGATTCGTGGACGCTGTTTCCGAAAAAAACACGCTACATCCACATCGACATCGACGCGCAGGAAGTCGGGCGCAACTACGAAGCGCTGCGGCTGGTGGGCGACGCGAAGTTGACGCTGGCGGCGTTAAGCGAAGCGATGGCGCGGCTTGATTTGAGTAAACGCCGCGCGGCGCGCAGTGAAGCCGAACAAAAGATCGCCGCCGGTAAAAAAGCGTTTCAATCCGAAGCGCACGCGATGCTGAATTCCGACGCCGTGCCGATACGGCCCGAGCGCTTGATGAACGACTTGAGCGCGGTGATGACGCCCGGCACGCAGATCGTCACCGACGCGAGCTATTCGTCGATTTGGGCAATGAACTACCTCACCGCGAGTTATGCCGGGCAGCGTTTTTTAACCGGGCGCGGGCTAGCCGGATTGGGCTGGGGATTTCCCGCCGCGATAGGTGCAAAGATCGCGCACCCGTCACGCGAGGTGGTGTGCATCACCGGCGACGGCGCCTTCGCGCACATGTGGGGCGAACTCGAAACCGCCGTGCGCATGAAAACCAAGGTGATAATAATTGTTCTTAATAATAAAATACTTGGATATCAATGGCACGCCGAGGACGTGATGTACGGCAACCACACCGACGCCTGCCAGTTTGCGCCGGTGGATCACGCGGCGATTGCGCGGGCGTGTGGATGCGAGGGTGTGCGCGTGGAGAAAGCGGCTGATTTCAAACCGGCGTTGGAACGTGCATTGCGTTCTTCAGCGACCACGGTGATTGACGTGATGATTGATCCGAAGGCGTATCCGCCGATTACGCTTTATGAAGGCAAGATTGGATACTGAACATGAGTGATTCTCCTTAATTCGCCAAGACGCCGCAGCCACCTTACTACGCGGTTATCTTTTCTTCGCAATGCAGCGAAGGTGACAATGGATATGAAAAAATGGCGGATAGAATGGTTGAACTCGCCGCTAGCCAAGCGGGATTCCTTGGCATCGAAACTACGCGTGGTGGCGATGGATTCGGTATTACGGTTTTGAATTGGACTTCCGTCAACGCCATCGCGAATTGGAAAAATAACGCCGAGCACCTTGACGCACAGAAAATTGGGAAGCGATTGTGGTACGAGCAATACGAACTCAGGGTCGCAAAGGTGGAGCGAAGCTATTCCAAGTTTGCGGAGTAGCTACGGCAGGCGCGGAATGTGTCTTGCTACTCCGCCGCAACCTCGCGTAACGCACTCCCAATCGTCCCCACCAACTCATCAATCTGCGCCTTGCTGATAATCAGCGGCGGCGACAACGCAATGATGTCGCCGGTGGTGCGGATCAACACGCCTTTATCAAAACATTTCAAAAACGTTTTGAATGCACGCTCGGTGGGTTTACCGGGCTTGGCTTCGAGTTCGATACCAGCAACCAGGCCGATGTTGCGGATGTCGATGACGTTTGGCATTTCGCGTAAAGAGTGTACGGCCTGCTCGAAGTAGGGCGCGAGTTCGCGGGTGCGGGCGAACAAGCCTTCTTCTTCGTAGACATCGAGCGTGGCTTCGGCGGCGGCAGTGGCGAGCGGGTGCCCGGAGTAGGTGTAGCCGTGAAACAGCTCCACGGTATCCGGCGGCGCATTGTTGACCACCGTGTCGTAGATACCTTTGCGCACCGCGACCGCACCCATCGGCACCATCGCGTTGGTGATGCCTTTGGCCAGGGTGATGATGTCGGGTATGACATCAAACGTTTGTGCGGCAAAGGCGTGGCCGGTGCGGCCAAAGCCGGTGATCACCTCGTCGAAGATCAGCAGCAGCTTGTGCTTGTCGCAAATCTCGCGCAAGCGTTTGAGATAACCCTTGGGCGGAACCAGCACGCCCGCCGAACCGGCCATCGGTTCGACGATCACGGCGGCAATGTTGGAGGCGTCGTGCAGCGTGATGATGCGCGTTTCGAGTTCATCGGCCAGGTGCGCGCCCCAGTTGGGTTCGCCGCGCGTGAAGGCATTTTCAGTCAGGTTGTGGGTGTGCGGCAGATGATCCACACGCGGCAGCAGGCTGCCGTACATTTTGCGGTTGGCGGGCATGCCGCCGACGGAGATACCGCCGAAGCCCACGCCGTGATAACCACGCTCCCGACCTACAAATACATTGCGATGGCCTTCGCCACGTACGCGGTGATACGCCAGCGCGATTTTGAGCGCGGTATCCACCGCCTCCGAGCCGGAGTTGCAGAAGAACACATGATCGAGATCGCCCGGCAGCATGTTGGCAATGCGTGTCGCCACGCGGAACGAGCCGGGGTGGCCCATCTGGAATGCCGGCGCGTAGTCCATCGTCGCGGCCTGCTTTTGCACGGCTTCGACGATTTTCGTGCGGCAGTGGCCGGCGTTGGTACACCACAGGCCGGAGGTGCCGTCGAGCACCTTGCGGCCATCGTCGGTGACATAGTGCATGTCCTTGGCGCCGACCATCATGCGCGGCGCGGCCTTGAACGCGCGGTTAGCGGTGAAGGGCATCCAGTGGGCGTCTAGTGACAAGTCGTTGGGCGGCATGATGTTCTTCGTGGTTGGGCGATGGCGGTTATTTTACTCCGGACGTTTCGCGCCCGTGTCTTTTCAGCGACTGGGAATGGGCTAGAATTCACCAACGACACAAACGCAGGTCAGGGGAAGCAATGGCGCAGGCAAGCGATGGCAGTAACGATAGCATCAGCGAAAAAACCGAAGTCCGTGACGGCATGCGCGTGCAATGGGATACGCCGATTCCCGCCAGCGATGGCCTCGTCTTGCGCTGCGATATTTTTCGTCCGCTGAAGGAAGGTCGTTACCCGGTAATTCTCACCTATGGCCCCTACGCCAAGGGCCTCGCGTTTCAGGAAGGCAATGCCGGCAACTGGAACCTGCTGGTCAAGTTGCATCCGGACGTGCTCGAAGGTTCCAGCAACTTGTATCAAAGCTGGGAACTGGTGGACCCGGAAAAATGGGTGCCTGACGATTACGTGTGCGTGCGCGTCGATTCGCGCGGCACCGGGCATTCGCCGGGCGTCATCGATTTCTGGTCGCCGCGTGAGACGCAGGACTTGTATGACTGCATCGAATGGTGCGCGACGCAACCGTGGTGCAGCGGCAAGGTGGGGCTGAACGGCATTTCGTACTACGCGATGAACGCGTGGCAGGTGGCCTGTCTTGAACCGCCGCATCTCACTGCCATTTGCGCATGGGAAGGGGCCGGCGATTTTTATCGCGATGCCACGCGTCACGGCGGCATCATGAGCATGTTCTTGACCGACTGGGTGCCGCGCGCGATCAAGCGCGCGCAGTTCGGCGTGGGCGAGCGCAGTTTGCGCAGCCAGGTGACGGGCGATCTCATTGCCGGCCCGCCGACATTGCCGGAAGAAGAACTCGCAAAAAACCGCATCGATATCACGCAATGGGTGCTCGACCATCCGTTTGACGACACCGAACATCGCGCGCACTCGCCGGACTGGAGCCAAATCAA
>CAMDDY010000399.1 GCA_945893125.1 Bordetella parapertussis | reverse complement strand
ATCGCAATCTGATACCGTTCGTCTTGGGTGAGGTGTGTGTAGTTCATTCTTGGCAACTTTAACTTGGTGGTCGAGGGGCTCGGATGCTATCGCACCTCGCCCACCCAACCTATTAATCAGAGTTGCACTTCGAATTTGAACTCGCGGGGCTTATCAATCCGCTGCGCAGCCAGTTAGCCGACCAGGGTTACGCCACGCTGTCGGTGCAGATGCCGGTGCTGGCCTCCGACGCGAAAGCGGAATCGTATCCCGCGTTGTTTCCCGATGCCGCCGAGCGTCTGCGCGTGGCGGTTGCTTTCCTGCGCGACAAAGGCCACCGCAAAGTCGCCATCGTGTCGCACAGCATGGGCGCGCGCATGGTGAATCATTTTCTCGCCGCCGTTCACGACAGGGGTGGCGCAGTGGATGCCTAGGTGGCCGTGGGCATCAGTACCGGCGTTTATTTGCAGCCCGAAGCTTTCAAAACACCCGTGCTCGATATTTACGGCGAAAAAGATTTCCCTGCGGTGTTGCAACACGCCGCCGCGCGCGCCGATGCGATCAAGCGCGTGCGCGGCTCGGGGCAAATGTCCATCGCCGGCGCGGATCACTACTTCAACGGTTCGGAAGCCGAACTGGTGCGGCACGTGAAACGGTTTCTGGATAATGTGACACGCTGACAGGTTTCTGCGTTCGAACGTAAAATGGCTGTCCGGCGACTTTCCGCGCCGGCCTACACCGGGAATTCCATGTCACAACAGCCAAAAGCTCCGCTCGATTTCCAGCAACACCTAGCCGACCTCGACCAGGCAGGCCTGCTGGTACGCGTGGATCGCCCCATTAATAAAGACACCGAATTGCAGCCGCTGGTGCGCTGGCAATTTGTCGGCGGCGTGCCCGAGGAACAGCGCCGCGCGTTTTTGTTTACCCACGTGGTTGACGGCAAAGGGCGGCGTTACGACATGCCGGTGGCAATCGGTGTGTTCGCTTCATCGCCGCAAATTTACGCGCGCGGCATGGGGCAAAAAGTCGAAGGCATCGGCAAAGCGTGGGTGAACGCGGTGCGCAATCCGATTGCGCCGGTGGCGACGGACAAGCCCGCGTGTCAGGAAGTGGTGATCATCGGCGACGATCTCAGGAAACCCGGCGGCGGGCTGGCGGCGCTGCCGGTGCCGGTGTCCACGCCGGGCTTTGATTCCGCGCCGTATCTGACGGCGACGCTGTGCGTGTCGCGCGACCCGGAGAACGGCATACAGAACATGGGCACTTACCGCGCGGCGCTCAAAGCCACCGACCGGCTGGTGGTGCGCATGGTGGCGCGCGTGGGGGGTGCCGGCGGCTGGATGCATTGGCTGAAATACCGCGAGCGCAAACAGATGATGCCGATGGCGATTGTGCTGGGCGCGGCGCCGGTGGTGTTTTTCACCGGCCCGCAAAAACTTCCGGTGGACATGGACGAAATGGCAGTGGCGGGCGGCCTCGGCGGCGCGGCGATACGCATGACGAAATGCCTGACGGTGGATCTGAACGTACCGGCCGACGCGGAAATCGTGATCGAAGGCATGATTGATCCGTCTACGCTGGAACCCGAAGCGCCGTTCGGCGAGAGCAACGGCTACGTCGCGCTCGAGGCCTACAACATGCCGATGCAGGTGACGGCGATCACGCATCGCAAAAACGCGGTGTTTTCCGCCATCATCAGCCAGGTCACGCCGAGCGAATCCAGCGTGGTGAAAAAGGTCGCCTACGAGCCGATGTTTTTGAACCACTTGCAGCACACGTTGGGCATCAAGGGTGTTACGCGCGTGGTGATGCATGAGCCGCTGTCGAATCTGCGACCGGTGATTTTTGTGCAGTTCGCGCGCGGCATCGTGCGCACCGAGGTATGGCGCGCCTTGCAGGGCGCGGCTACGTTGCGCGCGGACTGCGGCAAAATCGTCATCGCTGTTTCGGAGGACATCGACCCGCACAGCACCGACGCAATATTCTGGTCGATGGCGTATCGCGCCACGCCGTCCGAAGACGTGCAGATCATCAACTACCGGCGTGGCGTGCAGGGCTCGCAATATCACACCGGCGGGCCGGGCGAATCAACGCTCCTGATCGACGCCACGCAAAAATACCCGATGCCGCCGCTGGCGCTGCCGGGCAAGGAATACATGGAGCATGCGAGGCAATTGTGGGAGGAATTGAAACTGCCCGCGTTGTCACCCAAGGGGCCGTGGCATGGCTACACACTGGGGGATTGGACGGAAACCTGGGAGCGGTTTGCCAAGCGTGCGGTCGTTGGCGAGTGGGAGGCGAGTGGTCTGGAGACGATCAAACGGCGACGCGAGGATGTGAGCCCGGAGACGCCTACGGCGGGGCATGAGAAGTTGTGACACTCGAAAACTTCCTACCCTGTCATTCCCGCGCAGGCGGGTATCCCCTTCCCTCGGGGAAGGTAGGATGGGGGCATTACATTGGAAAAAGCCTACTACGTCTACATTCTCGCAAGTGGCCGCTATAGGACGCTTTACGTGGGCGTAACCTCTGATCTCATCAAGCGGGTATGGCAGCATCGTGAAACGTTGGCGGAAGGATTCAGCAAGAAATACGATGTAAAAGAACTGGTCTGGTATGAGGCGCATGGCGATGTACTTGCCGCCATCACACGAGAAAAGCAGATTAAGAAATGGAATCGCGCCTGGAAAATTCGGTTAATTCAAGAGCAAAATCCGCATTGGCGGGATTTGTATGAGGATGTTGTGCAGTAGGTTGTGTTATGGATTCCCGCCTTCGCGGGAATGACCGTATTGGTAATGAAGCTCCCCAAAGTCTAAGAAACCAATTGAAACCCGCCCCCTTCACCTACCACGATCCGCGCAGTGTCAATGACGCGGTAACCCTGCTCGCCACCCGCGACAACGCCCGCGTCCTAGCCGGCGGGCAATCGTTGATGCCGATGATGAATTTTCGCTATGCGATGCCGGATCACCTGATTGATCTGAACAAGGTAAGCGAGCTCGCGTACATCCGCGTTGAAAACAATACGTTAAAAATCGGCGCGATGACGCGGCAGCGCGACATCGAGTTTTCAGCGGAAGTCGCCCGGCACTGTCCGATGTTGCAGGCCGCGCTGGCGCACGTCGGGCATCGGCAGACGCGCAATCGCGGCACACTCGGCGGCTCGCTGTGTCATCAGGACCCTTCCGCGGAAATGCTCAATATCGCAGCCCTGTTGGGTGCGACGCTGCATGTGGTGTCGCAACGCGGCGCGCGCGATATTCCGTTTGCGGAGTTTGCCGTGGCCTACATGACCACTGCGCTGGAGCCGGACGAAATGCTGGCCGGCGTAACGTTCCCCCTGCCGCAAAATGCGCGCGGCCATGCCTTCGTGGAATTCGCGCGCCGCCATGGCGACTTTGCCATCGTCGCCTGTTCCGCGCTGATCGGATTGGATGCAAAAGGCGATATCGCCGATGTAGCTATTGCGCTGTCGGGATTAAGTCACGCGCCCGTCCGGCCCGCCGGTATCGAGCAGGCGTTATTGGGACAAAAGCCCGACGCAGCTGCGTTTAAGACTGCCGCCGCTGACGCGGAAAAACTCGAAGCCGGCGCAGACGCTTATGTCACCGCGGCCTACCGCCAACACCTGGCACGCGTGCTCACCTACCGCGCGCTGGAACAAGCCGCCGCGCGCGCGAAAGAGACTCAACATGGCTAACACCAGAAAAATTACCGTGAGCGTGAACGGCAAGCCGCGCACGGTCGCCATCGAAACGCGCCTGACACTGGTGGATTTTTTGCGCCATGAATTGAAACTCACCGGCACGCATGTGGGTTGCGAGCACGGCGTGTGCGGCGCATGTACCGTGCTGGTCGGTGGCATCAGCGCACGCGCCTGCCTGATGCTGGCGGTGCAGTGCGACGGCGAAGCAGTCACTACGGTTGAGTCTCTGGCGAACGATGGCAAACTCAATGTGTTACAGCAGGCATTTCAGGACAACCACGGCCTGCAATGCGGCTTTTGCACGCCGGGCATGTTGATGAGGCTCACCGAATTTCTGCGTGATCAGCCTGATCCTACCGAGGCCGAGGTGCGCGAAGCGCTCTCCGGCAACCTGTGCCGCTGCACCGGCTATCAGGGCATCGTCGATGCGGCACTCGACGCGGCAAAAAAAATACGCGGGGCCGCGCGATGAGCGCACACAAATCCGGCGGCTCATTGACGGGCTCACTTACGAGTTTTGGTTCGTCGGTCAAACGCAAGGAAGACCCCGCCTTTCTGCGCGGCGAAGGCCAGTTCGTAGACGACATTCATCTGCCGGAGATGCTGCATGCGGCTTTCGTGCGCAGCCCGTATGCGCACGCCAAGGTGGGCGCCATCGACAAAAGCGCCGCACTGGCGCTGCCCGGCGTGCATGCAGTAATCACGTTCGCCGATCTGCCGGAAGAAATCCGCCGGCAAACCATGCCGCTGCTGGTGCCGCATCCGGCGATCAAACAGCCGCTGCTGCCGTACGCGCTGGCGAAAGACGAAACCTGTTACGCCGGCGAGCCCGTGGCCTGTGTAATCGCCGACAACCGCTACATCGCCGAAGACGCCGCGCAACTGGTGGAGGTGGATTACGAGCCGCTGCCCGCAGTCAGCGATTGCCGCGCTGCGATTGAAGACGGCGCGCCGCTGGCGCACGCGGGTGCCGAGTCAAATATCGCGGCGCGCTTTCCGGTGAAAGTGGGCGATGCGGATCGCGCGTTTACCGGTGCGGTGCACGTGTTTCGCGAAAAAATTTATCAGCATCGCGGCGGGCCGTTTTTCATGGAATGCCGCGGCGCGATCGCGCAGTACGACGCGCAATCGCAAGGCTATACGCTGCATGTGTCGTCGCAGGGTTCGCACCGCTTAAAGCGCTGCATGCTCGACATGTTCGATCTGGGCGATCATCAAATGCGCGTGATCACGCCGGATGTCGGCGGCGGCTTCGGACCTA
>CAMDDY010000398.1 GCA_945893125.1 Bordetella parapertussis | reverse complement strand
GATCGCAATCTGATACCGTTCGTCTTGGGTGAGGTGTGTGTAGTTCATTCTTGGCAACTTTAACTTGGTGGTCGAGGGGCTCGGATGCTATCGCACCTCGCCCACCCAACCTATTAATCAGAGTTGCACTTCGAATTTGAACTCGCGGGCTGAATAGAGACTATTTTTTTACGTTAGGGGTGACCGTGATTGTGGGACTGCCAGCCTACCTTCTTCTTAAACGTTTCCATCTAGTCACGTGGTGGTCTGCGATGCTTGCTGGAGTTATCGGTGGTGCGGCGATGGTGTTTATGTACAAGTCTTTAACCTTGTCAGTTGTTCCTGTAGGTGGATTTTCTGGGTTGGTCTTCTGGATAATCTGGCGGTGGGGAAATAAAAAGCACGAAGGGGACAAAATTTGACATCATGCCTTCCACGCCAGCCGGCGCACACATGGATGCGAAGTAACCGTCGGCGACAGAGCCAAACAGTCGTGTAGGGTGGGAAAAGCGCAGCGTTCCCACGCAGAGTACCGTGGCTCCGCGTGGGCACAAGCCCGGTGCCCACCCTACGGATCATTGGTTTTTCGGATCGCCCGGCTTAGGGCCGGGTAGTTACTTTTTTTACAAAAACTATTGACACGAATTTTTACAACGGTAAAATCCGCGCCTCATTGAATTCACGGCTTGTCGCGCGACACAGTTCTGCGGCAAGATTTTTATCAACGCAGCAGACTTATAAGGACCCCAGATGACGGCAGTAACGCACTACTCGCGCTGACCTTTCAAGACCACCCTGGCTTGAGAGGATCGGTTACCTCCAAGCCAAGGCCACAGTCTTGCGGCGCCTGCCGTCTCGTCCTGTCAAAGCCCTGGTGATTACACCCAGGGCTTTTTCTTTTTAAGGACTTGAAATGGGCATTCAAATTACGCTCAACAAAGGCCGCGTCCCGGTAAAGGTGTGGACGCAGGACATTGAGCATGAAGCAATACAGCAGTTGGTGAATGTGTCGCAGTTGCCGATCGTTCACGGTCATATCGCGGCCATGCCGGACGTGCATGCGGGCATCGGCGCGACGGTGGGTTCGGTGATTCCGACGCTGTCGGCTATCATTCCGGCCGCAGTGGGCGTGGACATCGGTTGCGGCATGAACGCAGTGCGCTTGTCGCTGAAGGCATCGGCGCTGCCGGATAACCTGCATCGCATCCGCAGCGCGATCGAGGCGGCGGTACCGGTGGGGTTTTCGCAACACGAGGCGAGCAAGGTGCGCGGCTCGCGGCATGCGCGCACGGCGCGAGCGCTCGATCAGCGTCTCGACGCCATCGTGGGCAAGCACCCCGGTTTGATGAAAATGCAAAAGCGTTTCAACGAAACCTGGGTTTGCCAGTTGGGCACGCTGGGCGGCGGCAACCACTTTATCGAACTGTGTCTCGACGAGGCGCAGAACGTGTGGGTGATGCTGCACTCGGGCTCGCGCGGCATCGGCAATTGCATGGGCCGGTATTTCATCGAGGCGGCGAAGAAGGACATGCGCCGCCATAAAGTGAATCTGCCGGACGCCGATCTCGCGTATTTTTCGGAAGGGTCGGACTGGTTCGATGATTATGTCGAGGCGGTGGACTGGGCGCAGGATTACGCGCTGCTTAATCGCGCCGAGATGATGCGCCTGGTGCTCGAAGTGCTGGAGCGCGAGCTCTCGCCGCGCATCAACGCGTGGCAGGTGCTGGGCGAGGCGATCAACTGCCATCACAACTACGTGCAGCGCGAGACGCACTTCGGCGAAAACCTGTTCGTCACGCGCAAGGGCGCGATCAGCGCCCGCGAGGGCGAACTGGGCATCATCCCCGGCAGCATGGGTGCTAAGTCCTACATCGTGCGCGGCCTGGGCAACGCGGAGTCGCTGTGTTCGTGTTCGCACGGTGCGGGACGGCGCATGAGCCGCACCGCCGCCAAGCGAAAGTTCAGCCGCGAGGACCTGGAAGCGCAAACGCTGGGTGTCGAATGCCGCAAGGACGGCGGCGTGCTGGACGAAATCCCCGGCGCCTACAAGGATATCGACGCCGTGATGGCCAACCAGACGGATCTGGTCGAGGTGGTACACACCTTGAAGCAGGTTCTCTGCGTGAAAGGGTAAAGGGGACACCATGAAAATCGTCAATCCCCTGCTGACACGCCGGGTTGCCAAGGCCATGAAGCCGCGCAATCCCGTGCTCGCCGCGTTGAAGAACGGACGCGGCGGCGCGGGCGTGCACGTGAAGTCGCGCGGCGCGTTGCGGCGCGCGGAAAACATGGCCGTCGCGCGCCTGAGCAAAGGAGACCCCCATGCGTGAAGACATGTTCAAGGTCATCGTTGAGCGGCCGCGCCGGGGCAGCCGCATGCGCACACGCGAAGGCCGGCGCTACCGCGCGAGCGAGGACATTGCGCCGAAGATCGGCATGAAACAGGGCTACGTGAACCGCAAATGGCTCAACGAAAACCTATCACCGCTCAAGCGCTGGCTCGAATCGCAGGCCAACCGCCCGTGGGACAAGGTCTACGCGGAACTGTGCGCCCACATCGACCGGCGCAACACCGTGCAGGAGCATATCTTCGCGCACATCGACAGCTTCGTTGAGCGCGAGACCCGCATGCGCGATGGCAAGGTGTTCGTGTTGACCCAATGGGGACGCGAACTACAAGTGGTGGATGAATCCAACGCCACGCTGTATGTGCATCCGCTCACCGGCATTCTGCTCAAAAACCGCCATCGCATCACCCGCCAACGGCGCAAAGTAGTCGCTCAAAAGGCCGCCCGCAAGGCACTCGCCGCCAAACGCCGCGACCTCGGGCCTTTCGAGCAGCTGCATTGCGTGGATGGCACTTGGTACTGCGTCATCCTTGCGACAGTGGGCGAGCCGTTTTGGCAAGACGGCGTGAACGGCGCGCCAGGCAAATGGATCTATCCGCAACACTGGGACGTGCTGCTCAGACAAATGGCTTGCCGCGATCCGCGCATCCGGCATGGCGGACAAACCGCGTTTGCGCTCTACGGCAAGCCGGATGTCTACGCTGCCACCAAGCGGCAGTTATCCAGCGCCGAGTTGAAACGACATGCGCTCACCAACCACAGCAACGAATACAACGACGCCGGGACTTCCCGGCGTTTTCATTGGTGCAGGCGGCGTGTTTCGGTAGATGCCATCCGCCGCTGGAAGGCGGCAACACGCGCCTGCGAAAGACATTTGTAAGTGTTTGTTTTTAAACAATAAAATATAAACTCTCGCCGGTGGTTTTGCTTGTGCGTCACACTTTGCGCTGACGCGCCTTGGGTGTAATCTTGACCGCTCTACAAGGGGGAGCCATCATGAACAAAAAACCATTGCCACAAGCGGTAATTGCGGCCAGTGAAACTCGCATTGCACCAACGGATACGAAACGCCGCCGCTTTCTGACACACAGCGCCTCGGTCGCGGGCACACTGGCGGCGGGCGGGGTTGCCGCCAACGCCGCCGCGCAGGAAGTGCCGCCGTGGATGAAAACCATGGGCACGCCCATGCGCGCGTATGGCACGCCATCTTCATTTGAAAAAGCCGTGCAGCGCCCGTTTGCGTCGGGCTACGCGTCGGTGACGCCCGGTGCCGGATCATCGCGCACACCGCATCAATCGCTCGAAGGCACGATCACGCCAAGTGGCCTGCACTTCGAGCGCCATCACAACGGTGTGCCGGACATCGACCCTTCCAAGCACGAGTTGCTGATTCACGGCATGGTGAATCGTCCGCTGGTGTTTAACCTGGCAACGCTGTCGCGCTACCCGATGATTTCGCGCACGCATTTTGTCGAGTGCGCGGGCAACAGTGGCGCCAATGCGCAGGCAAAACCGGTTCAAGGCACCGCTGGCGCGATACACGGTCTCGCATCAGTGAGCGAATGGACGGGCGTGCCGCTGTCGCTGTTGCTCAACGAAGCCGGCATCCAGAGCGGTGCAAGCTGGATCCTCGCCGAGGGCGCGGACGCCGCGGTGATGACTCGCAGCGTGCCGCTCGCCAAGTGTATGGACGACGCGATGGTGGCGCTGTATCAAAACGGCGAGCGCGTGCGGCCGGAGCAGGGTTATCCGATGCGCCTGTTGCTGCCGGGCTGGGAAGGCAACATGAACGTGAAGTGGCTGCGCCGCATCAAGGTTACCAACGAGCCGACGCACACCAAGGACGAGACATCCAAGTATTCCGATTTGCAGCCCGACGGCAAGGCGCGCCAGTTCACCTTTGAGCTGGGCGTGAAATCGATCATCACCTTCCCGTCGTTCGGCCACAAGCTCGACCGGCACGGCCTGTATGAAATC
Organism: Bordetella parapertussis; assembly: GCA_945893125.1. Taxonomy (GTDB): domain Bacteria; phylum Pseudomonadota; class Gammaproteobacteria; order Burkholderiales; family SG8-41; genus UBA5216. The sequence continues at coordinate 650 of CAMDDY010000398.1, read as the reverse complement.
ACCGGCATTGCGTGGTCAGGCGCCGGACGCATCGCGAAAGTGGAAGTGTCCACCGATGGCGGCGCAAGCTGGGTCAATGCGCCGTTACAAGGGCCGATATTCTCGAAGAGCTTCACGCGCTTTCGATTACCGTGGGAATGGAACGGCACAGCGGCCACGCTGCAAAGCCGCGCCACCGATGAAAAGGGCAATGTGCAACCAACACGTACCGCCTTCACGTCGCAGTACGTAACCGGCATGAACTATCACAATCATTATATTCAGACTTGGGGCGTCGCCGCCGACGGGAGCATCAGCAATGTTCATGCATAATAAAATTAAAGTGTTAGGCAGCTTGATCGCTGCGGCACTGGTTGCGGCCTGCGCCACGCCGGACGACACAGCCAACGTCACGCCCACGCGCGGCCCGAACCTCGGCGCAACGCCCTCCGCCGCGATGCTGGCGGCGATGGACATCAGCATTCCGCCCAGCGGCGCGGGGCTGCCCGCCGGCAGCGGCAGTGTGGCGCAAGGTGAAAAAGTCTACGCCGCCAAATGCCAAACCTGCCACGGCGCCAAGGGCGTGGGCAAACCCGCCGACCCGCTGGCCGGCGGCATCGGCTCGCTTGCATCGGGCAAACCGATGCGCACCGTCGGCAGCTCTTGGCCTT
>CAMDDY010000397.1 GCA_945893125.1 Bordetella parapertussis | reverse complement strand
CGCAATCTGATACCGTTCGTCTTGGGTGAGGTGTGTGTAGTTCATTCTTGGCAACTTTAACTTGGTGGTCGAGGGGCTCGGATGCTATCGCACCTCGCCCACCCAACCTATTAATCAGAGTTGCACTTCGAATTTGAACTCGCGAGGTTTTTCAAAACAACTCTAAATTTAAAATAATCGTTTAAAAACAATTACTTAAGCATAAACGCCCTATGAGCAGCCCCTTCAAGGTTTTCGGCAGCAACGCGCTGCGCACGGTATTACTCGACTGCCTGCCCGCGTTTGATCGCGCCAACGGCGTCACCACCACGGTGGATTTCGGCGCCACCAATCACACACTCGTTAACGTGCGCGGCGGCGCGGTCGCGGATGTCATCATCGCCACCGCCGGCGCCATTGATACGCTTAGCGGTGAAGGCTACATCATCCAGGGCACGCGCACGGACCTCGCCTCGGCGGGCATAGGCGCGTGCGTACGCGCCGGTGCGCCGCGTCCCGACATCAGCACCGTGGAAGCGCTTAAGCGCACGCTGCTCGAAGCGAAATCGCTGTCGTATTCCAAATCAGGGCAAAGCGGCATCCACATGGCGAAAGTCATCGAACAACTCGGCATTGCCGGCATCGTTAACGCCAAAGCCAAAATCAACGCCACCGGCCTCGTCGGTGAGTTGGTGGTGCGCGGCGAAGTTGAACTCGGCTTTCAGCAGGTGAGCGAACTGCTCGCGGTGAAAGGCATAGCTGTGATCGGCGAACTGCCCGCCGCCGTGCAGCTCAACAGCTTGTTCGCGGCGGGCATTGGTGCAAAGACACAGCATCGCGACGCCGCGCAAGCGCTGATCGCGCAATTAAACACCGAGCGCGCCCGGCAGATCATGCGCGACAATGGGCTGACGCCGGCTGCGCGGTAACCTCCGCTTCGCTCAGCGAGCCGCGCCCTTGCGTTCATCCGGTTCCGTCAAAACACCCTCGCGCAAGAACACCGGCAGTGCATTCGGGTCAAATGCGATGTTCAATTTTTTCAGCACATCGCGCGCGGCGATTTGTATACGCCAGCAGGGGTTTTCCAGTGCGGCCCGCGCTTCGCGCGTGAGTTGATCGCGCGTTTCGCCGTCCTCTGCATTACCTGAATTACCGCCTGCCGCGCTTTCGCGCAGGCGTAGCGCCCCCGCCCGCACGGAGCAGTCGGGGTGACTGGCGAGTATTTTTAACAAGGCCCAACGGCGTGAAACCGGCGGCGGTCGCAACCGCAACACCGCGCTCAACGCACCGGCAAACGGGCTTGCCTGGTCCGTATTAAGCACGTGTTCAATATCGACCCACATCAATTCGATCTCTTGCGCCGTGGCTGCATGCGCCGCGCATTCCAGCACGCGGCCCATGGGCCAAAACGTGTTGAAATCATCGCCCGGCAGTTCCGCGATGCTGGCGCGCAATTGCGTCGTGAGCCGCCGCAGCACCTGTGTATACGCCGCCGCATCCAGCGTGCCGCCTGCCAGACCCGGCGTGATACGGGATAACGCGTCAGCGAGCGCAACACTCACCGGCATCGTATCCGCCGCCACGATGGGACAAGAAGGCGGCGCGACCGGCGCTGCGGCAGGCCGGTGCAAACGTGCCAGCGGCCCGCCCAGACGATCGCTTTCCGGCGCCGGCGTAAACGGTTTCTCCGCATGCGTATACGTATGCGGTGAGGAAGGCCGCGACGGATCATGCAGCATCAGGCCCAGCGTCGGCAGGTCGCGCGCCCACTCAGCGTCTCCCCAGCCTGAATCGGCATGCCATTGATCGGCGCCGCCAGCGTCGATCAACAGGCCGATGCCATTGGAAGTCGCCGCGCCCTGCACCAGCACGCCGCCACGATAGGTGTCGTCACCCGCGCCGTCGTATAAAACGCCGACCGCAAGATCAAGCCCCATGCCTTGCGCAACACCCACCGTCGCGGTGTAACGGTCGTTGCCCGACTCATCGCGCAACACGCCCACCGCTTCATGCACGCCGCTGCCTTGCGCGTAACGCACGGCGTGGTAACGGTCATTACCGCCGCGATCCCACAGTATGCCGATGCCGTAGTAGTAACCCATGCCCTGCGCAAACATCTCGGCGGTGTAACTGTCGTCGCCCGTGTCATCGCGCAAAATGCCGATGCCGCCGCCGAGGCTGGTGCGATAGCCGTAGGCAGCGCCCTGCGCCGCGCTGATGCCGCCGCCGCGCGCGAAGGCATCGGCCAATCCCGCGGCAAGGTAGCTATCGTTGCCCGCGCGATCCCACAATACGCCGACGCCGCCCGCCATGCCGTAGCCCTGCCCGCTGGTTTGTATTCGATAGTTGTCGTTACCCTCGACATCGATAATCGCGCCCAGTCCGAACGCGGCGGCGCCCTGCGCGAAAAACCCCGCTTCATAGGAGTCGTCACCCGCAAAGTCGAGTATCAGCGATACACCCGCCAGCGCCGCGCCCTGGCCCGCGCCGGATGTCGTGTAGCGGTCATTGCCGCCGAGGTCAACGATGGCCGACAAGCCATGCACCACCACGTCGGCGCCGGTGTAGCGGTCGTTGCCGCCGAGATCGACAATCACCGAAACCGCGCCGCCGGTAGTGGGCGCGCGGGTGTAAGTATCGTTGCCGCCGGGGTCAATAATCAACGCGGCATCGGCGGCATGCGCATCATCGCCGCGCGTGCCGATCACCACTGCGCCTATCGGCGACTCGAAGCGCATGGCCACCTGCGGGAACCGCAGTGTGCCTTGCCGCGCGCGCAGCGCCGCGATAAAACGCGCCGTGGCATCGATGAACATCACATTCGCACGCGCCAGCATTTCGCTATCGACCGCACGCATTACGGCACGCAAATCGTCCGCAGATGGCGAACGGCTTGCGAGCGTGCCGAGCAGCGCGCCAGTGTCCAGACGGCCCTTGGCCGCCGCGCGCAGCAAACCCTGCGCTGCGGCCAGTTCATGCAGATAAGGCGTCAGCAGATCGGTCACGTTGACCGGGTTTGCATCGTCCATGCGATGCGGCGGCGCCATCGCGGCGTCTGCCAGACGCCGCAGCGCAACGGGCACGGCCTGATCGAACAGCATGGCCACGTTGACCGCCGCCAAGGGGTCTTTCAGCAACGCACGCACCTGATCCGGCGCGGCGGGTGGCGGCGGCGCTTCGTGAGTGATCAGGTTATCGATAACCCGCAGCGCATCGACGCCGATCCCGCGGCGTTCGAGTATCTGGTTCACACGCTCAGCAAGCACTTGCGCGGCGGCAACGGGCGCCGGCGCCATGGCGGCCACCAGCACGAGCGCGCAGGCGAAGCGCGCGCATTGCGTGCGCGTCAACGCGATCATTTTTCCTGTCGTGCCCGCTTGAGCACGCCACTCATACGCGCCGTTTCCGCGCGGATCATCTCGGCGAAGCCTTCAGGGGTCGTGCCCATGAGTTCGATGCCCAGTCCGGCGAGGCGCTGCTTGTGCTCGGCGTCGTTGAGGATGCGGCCGATTTCGTGATTCAGACGCAGGATAATCGGCGGCGGCGTTTTTGCGGGCGCAAAATATCCGGACAAGGAGATGGATTCGTAGCCGGGCAATCCGGCCTGCGCGACGGTCGGCAAATCCGGTACCAGTGGCGTGGGTTCCGCCGTGGTCACCGCCAGCGCTTTTAGCCGTCCGGTTTTGACGTGCGCGGTAATCGAGCCGGCGGCCGGAAACATCAGTTGCACTTGTCCCGCCAGCAGATCGTTCACCGCCGGGCCGCTGCCTTTGTACGACACACGAACAAAGCGAATCCCCGCCATCGACGCAAATAATTCCGCCGACAAATGCGCCGACGCGCCCAGCGTGCCCGCCGCGTAATTGATTTCGTCAGGCCGCCGCCGCGCCAAGTCGATCAACTGTTTAACCGTGGTCACCGGCAACGACGGATGCACCACGATGATGTTCGGCGTGCGCGACGCCAGCGTGATGGTGGCAAAATCGCGCTGCGCATCCCAACGCACCTCCTGCATCAAATGCAGCAGCCACACCGGGCTGGTGTAATGCAGAATGGTGTAGCCATCGGGCGCGGCCTTGGCGGTTAGTTCCACGCCGATGATGCCGCGATTGTCCACAATCACCTGTTGCCCAAAGCTCGCGGTAAGTCCGCGCGCGATGAGGCGCGCAGCGAGTTCCGTGCCGCTACCCGGCGCGGTGGTGATGATGCGCACGACCTTGGCGGGATAGGCCTGCGCGGCGGCATCGCCGGTTGACAGGCATGCACTTGCCGCGAGGCTGATCGCAACGGTGTTGAGTTGAATGGCTTTTTTCATGGTGGGGCATAATGCCACGAAGAAAACCGAAGGTGAAACCCATGCAAACAAACTCGCCACATCTGCCCCGTCATTCTGGCGCACGCCAGAATCCAGGTTGTAGCCCGCTGCGCGGCATCCACACACATCACGCTTCGCGCCGAATAACGAACTGGGTTCCAGCCTGCGCTGGAAAGACGGCGTTGGTTCTCATGCTGCTGACGTACGGCGCCATCGCCGCCGAGATGTATCCATCCAAACCCATCCGTATGATCGTGCCGTTCTCACCCGGCGGCACTTCTGACACGTTGGCGCGCATCCTCGGCCAAAAAATGACCGAGCATTGGGGCCAGCAAATCGTGGTGGATTTTCGTCCGGGGGCGAGCGGCATCATCGGCACGGAGATCGCCATGCGCGCGGCGGCGGACGGTTACACGCTGATGCACGGCAATCTGGCGCAGTTTGCCATCAACCCGAGTTTGTTCAGCAAGCTGCCCTATGACACGCTGCGCGATTTCACGCCGATCAGCCTGATCGCCAGCGCGCCGCAGTTGCTGGTGGTGAACCCCTCGCTGCCGGTGAAATCGGTGAAGGAATTGATTGATCTGGCCAAGGCCTCGCCGGGAAAACTCAATTTTGGTTCCGGCGGATCGGGCACGCTGGCGTTTGTCGGCGGCGAGCT
>CAMDDY010000396.1 GCA_945893125.1 Bordetella parapertussis | reverse complement strand
GCCGATGCTTGCCACTATAGCAGGAACGATGCGCGCCCCGGCGCCAACGCGCACGGCGCTATAATCTGCGCTCCCTATTCAAATCGCCAATCAGACACCTCCCCATGAGCACCGACATCGCACAAGGCCTCGCCGAATTCACTGCGCGCACGCGTTATGAGGATATACCCGCCGGCACCATCGAATTCACCAAGGGGCTGTGTCTTAAAACCGTCGCCGGCATGATACGCGGCGCAACCATGCCCGCCGGGCTGAAAGCGATTCAGTCCACCCGCACGCGCGCGCATGCGCCCGACGCCGGCGTGATGGGCGCGGGTTTCAAAACCTCGCTGTGGAACGCGGTGTTGAACAACGCGTTCTTCGCCCATGCTTCCGAACTGGAAGACGACCGCTTCGGCGGGCTCGGCACCTGTTGGGACATCACCGTGCTGCCGGTCACTTTCACCTTCGCGGACAAATTGAAACTCACCGGCAAGGACCTGCTGGCCTTGACCGCCGTCGGCCTTGAAGTGCACGCGCGCACCTGCCTGTTTTATCCGCAAGGTTACATAGGCATGACGGTGATACCCGGCGCGATGGGCCCGGCGGCGGCAGCGGCGCGGGCGATGAATCTGGATGTGGCGCAAACCGTGTCGGCGCTGGGCTTGTCGATGGCCGCCGCGCCGATTGCCTACACCAGCTTCGGCACCGATTCACATTACTTCGAATCGGCCATGCAATCGCTGCAAGGGCTGATCGCCGCCGAACTCGCGCAACAGGGCGCTACCAGCAACCCCGACATCGTGACCTTCATGACGCGGCTGATCGGCGCGGATAGAGTGAAGCCCGAGAAGATACTCGAAAACATCGGCGGCGAATGGCTGCTCAACGGCATCTGGATCAAAAAGTACCCGTGCTGTTTTTACATGCACCGTTATCTCGATACCTTTCTCGATCTGCTGAAAGTCGAAAACCTCTCCTACGAGATGATCGACAAGGTGCGCGTGCATATCAGCCAGGTCGAGCGCTGCTGCGACCGGCCTAACCCGCAAACCTTCGACGATCTGCAATTCAGCTTTCACCATTCGCACGGCGTCGCCATGATCGACCGCGACGTGAATTTCAGTCACATCACCGATGCCGCCCGCGAAAACCCGAAATACCGCGAAGCCCGCACCAAGGTTGAAGTGGTGTTTCACCCGGAATGGGTATCCGATTACGCCATGGGCACGCCCGCGCAACTGGAAGTTTTTCTTAAAGACGGACGGCGCTTCTTCCGCGAAAAAAATCACGTCATCGGTTCACCCACCGAGCCGCTGACGCTCGAACAGTTCAAGGGGCTGTTCGTCAAATTTAGCCGTGGCCTGCTGACAGAAAAAACTTTGACGTGGGTCGCCGATGCGCTGACGAATCTGGAGATGCTGGATCGCGGCGATGTCGAAAAACTCATGGATATTTTGATCAACCAGGTACAACCCCAATGAGCAACGCGCCGAAGTTACCACCCTTCACCGTCTCACCGGAGCGTATGCCGCCACTTGCGCCGGAACAAATGACGGAAAAACAAAAGGCAGTCGCCGCCGAACTCGCCGCAGGCCGCCGCGGCAGCGTACGTGGGCCGTTCAATGCTTTTTTGCGCAGCCCTGCGCTGTTTGATCATGTGCAAAAACTCGGCGCCTACATACGTTACGACAGCGTGATCGAGTTGCGCATCCGCGAACTCGCCGCGCTGATGACCGCACGCTACTGGACCAATCAGTACGAATGGCATGCGCACGTGCCGCACGCCGTCAAAGCGGGCATAAACGCCGAAACCATAGCCGCCATCGAACAGGGACGGCGGCCCAAAACTCTGGCGGAAGATGAGCAACTGGTATACGACATGGTGACGGAGCTGCTGGCGAACAAAGGCGTAAGCGACCCCACCTACGCAGCCGCAGTGCAGCGCTACGGCGAAGACGGCGTGGTGGAACTGGTCAGCGTGGTGGGCTACTACGCGATGCTGGCGATGGTGATGAACGTCGCACGCACCGCAACGCCCGACGGATTGTCACTGACACCGCTGCCGCAGCAACTCAACAAGAATTTGTAGGTTGGTGCTGAGCCCGCGAAGCCCAACATCGCGGAGTCACGATTACCGAACGTTGGTCTTTAACGCGACGCCGTGGTGTTGGGCTTCTCTTCGTTCAGCGCCAACCTACCCTCTGTCACACGGGCGGCGCGAGCTGCGCGCGAAACATCGCAAACATCAATTCCCAGTCACGATTCGCCGCCTGCTTGTGATACACGTCGCGATCCGGCAAGGCGTAGCCGTGATCGGCGCCCAGATGTAACTGCGGCCGATACACCACACTGCACCCCTTGGCGGTTTCGTCGAGCGTCTTGCGGATCGGTGGCGCGGCGTGACTGTCGGTTTCGCCGAATCCGCAATAAAGCTCGCCGCGCATTTTTGCCATGCCCGTGTGCGGTGAATCCGCCTGATCGGTAACCAGATGCGTGCCGTGCAGACTAGCCGTCGCGCGAAATCGCTCCGGGTAGTGCGCGGCAACACGAAACACATGCCGCCCGCCCATGCAGTAACCGATGCAGCCCATGGCGCCGGGGTGAGCCGGTTCGCCGCGCGCGAGAAAGTCGAGTATCGCCCTGGTATCGTCCTCCACCATCGCGTCGGTTAGCGTATCGCGCGACGCACGCACCGCCGCGAGGCGGCGCTCGTCAAGTATGGCGCTCGAAATCGTTTGGCCTTTGTCATTGCGATACTCGTGGCGCACCCGGCCATTGCGATGGTAAAGATCCGGCACCAGGCAGTAGTAACCGACGGTGGCGACGCGGCGCGCAATGTCGTAAAGCTCTTCGCGCACGCCCCAGATGTCCATGTAGACAATCACCACGGGAAACGGCCCGCTGCGATCGGGATGTGTGATGAACGTTTCCATTGCGCCGCTGGGCGTTGGAATGTTGATGAATCTGTCTTTCATATCGAAATGCCTTTGAAAATATTATCGTGTTGATTTTGGCAAGCGTAACTATGATAGGTTATCTATTGCATGGAAGGAAAGTTACGTACAAACCTTAACTTACCGTTGGCCCGAGGATCGCATCCGCATGAGACTTCCCGCATTGATATTGGCCGCCGTGGCAGCACTGCACACCATGGCTGTTTCGGCGCAAAGTTATCCCGTCAAACCGCCACGCATCATTCTGCCGTTTCTCGGGGGCAACGAATTCGTCGGCCGCTGGCTGGCGTTCAAACTGTCGCCGGCGCTCGGCCAGCAAGTCATTGTCGAGCCGCGCCTCGGCGCAGGCGGCAATATCGCGCATGAGGCGGTGGCGAAAGCAGCCCCCGATGGCTACACCTTGCTGCTGGCGGCAACCACCTTCGCGATCAATCCGCATCTCAATCCCAAGGCCGGCTACGATCCGCTGCGCGATTACGCGCCGGTGGCGCTGCTGGCGTTTGTGCCGAGTCTGCTGGTGGTGCATCCCTCGGTGCCCGTCAAATCCCTGAGTGAGTTGCAACAACTCGCGCGACTGCACCCCGGCAAATTGTCGTACGGCTCCGGCGGCGTGAATTCGGCCACGCATCTGGCGGGCGAGTTGCTCAAGGTGCATACCAAAACCCGCATCGTGCATGTGCCGTACAAAAGCGCCACTATCGCGCTGGTCGGCGCGATCAGCGGCGAGGTCGACCTGGTGATCGCCGCCGTGCCTGTCGTCGCGCCCTACGTGCAGCAAGACCGGTTACGCGCGTTGGCGGTGCTCGATACCAAGCGCGTGGCGTCGATGCCGCGCGTGCCCACCTCCGCCGAGTCCGGCGTGCCGCAATTGCAATCGGTGTTCTGGTATGTGCTGCTCGCACCCGCGGGCACGCCACGCGATATTGTTGAGCGGCTCAACACCGAGTCGGCGAAGGCGATGCAAGCATCCGACACACAGGAACGTTTTACCACCATCGGCGCGGAAACGCGGTCCGGCACGCCCGAACAGGCGGCGGACTTTTTACGCAGCGAATACGCGCGCTGGGGAAAGCTGATCCGAGAAGCCGGAATAAATCCCGAATAATCATATAGTTACAAACATCAGCCATGTATGCATAAACTCTGCCCTATCCCACTGTTGTTATTCCTGAGCATCACCGCGCAGGCCCAACCGTTTCCAAACAAACCGATACGCATCCTCACCACCGAAGCCGGCGGCGGCGGTGATCTGGTTGCGCGTGTGATCGGTCAGGGGCTGTCATCCGCGCTGGGGCAACCGGTCATCATCGACAATCGCGGCCTGCGCGGCGGCGAGATCGTGGCCAAGGCTGCGGGTGACGGGCACACACTGCTCTCCTACGGCAACCCGCTGTGGCTGGCGCCGTTTCTGCATGCGCACGTGGCGTTCGATCCGCTGAAAGACTTTGCCCCCGTAGCCCTTAGCGTGACCTCGCCCAATGTGCTGGTGGTCAATGCATCCACCGCTGCAAATTCCGTAAATGATCTGATTGCGCTCGCGCGCGGCAGAAAGAACGCGCTTAACTTTGCATCGAGCGGCGTCGGCTCATCGAATCATCTTGCGGGAGAACTGTTTCGCTCGATGGCCAACGTCAACCTGGTGCATGTGCCGTACAAAGGCGCCGGCCCGGCACTCACCGCGCTGATCGGCGGCGAAACGCAAATCATGTTTCCCAGCGCCGGTTCGGTGACCGCGCATCTGCGATCCGGCAAGCTCAAAGGGCTGGCGGTGACCAGCAGCGAACCTTCCGCGCTCGCGCCCGGCCTGCCCACGGTGGCGGCATCGGGGTTGCCCGGTTATGAATCGTCACTGGTACTCGGCGTGTTTGCACCGTCGAGCACGCCCGTACGCCTCATCACGCAGCTGAATCAGGAAATCGTCAAAGTGCTGCGCGCGCCGGATGTGAAAGAGAAACTTTTCAACACCGGTGTGGAAGTGGTCGCTGGTTCGCCGTCGCAATTTGCCACGCGGGTTCAATCCGAAATGAAACGACTC
>CAMDDY010000395.1 GCA_945893125.1 Bordetella parapertussis | reverse complement strand
CGCAATCTGATACCGTTCGTCTTGGGTGAGGTGTGTGTAGTTCATTCTTGGCAACTTTAACTTGGTGGTCGAGGGGCTCGGATGCTATCGCACCTCGCCCACCCAACCTATTAATCAGAGTTGCACTTCGAATTTGAACTCGCGCCTTTCATCATGCCGCCGAAACGGTAGTAACTCGCGCCGAGGTCAACACCGATATCGTAAATCTCGTTCTTGAACGATTGCAATTGGTCGCGGCTGTAAACGCGCCCGTTCTTTTCCAGCACCGGTTCAAACTCGCAGCCGTAGGCCCAGCCTTCGGCGTCCGGCGGGATGCACGACATTTCGTAGTGTGCGCGATGATCCGCGCGCAGTTTGATGCCGACGCAATAGAGCGTGTAATAGGGGAAATATTTGCGGCACACCGCATTGCCGCGTTCCACGGCGGTGATGAATTTTTCCGCCGAGGTGGCAAGATCGGGGATTACCATCTGCCGGCTGCCCCAGTGCTTCCACACCGCGCGTGAAAACACCACCGTGCGGTCGTGCATCACGCCATCGCGCAGATGTTCCGGGCGCCTGAACTCGGGGAAGACTTCGCGCTTGCGTTGCAGCAAATACCAGGCTTCGCGCAGTTTCCACGGGCGCAGCGCGTAGCGCCCCAGCATGCACAGGGTAAAGCCGAATTCGCCGTGTCCGCGCAGGCGTTCGCGCCAGTGCGCGTGGAACGCCGCTTCGCGTTCGGGCGAGTCGAAAGCCACCAGCAGATTCACCGCGCAATCCATGATGGTGAGGATGCCGGAATAATCGCTGGCGTCGTTGCGGTCGATAAGTTGCAGGTCTTCAATGGCGGTGCGCAGCGAGGCGTAATAAAAATAATGCATGCGCAGCGGCGTATAACGACGTACCTTTAATGTCGCTTCGGTGATCACGCCGAATTGGCCGTAGCCGAGGATCACGCGCGCAAAGAGTTCCGCGTTTTCCGTGTCCGAACATTCCACGATGTCGCCCATGGGCGTGACCACTTGCAGCGCGAGCGCCTGATCGGCGCTGCAACCAAGGCGCGGCGAATTTACGTCGATGCCGCCGACGCCCAGCGTGCCGCCGACCGACGAGGTGAGGTTGAGCGGCGCGGACAGATAATCGAGATCGTGGCGGCGCAGTGCTTCGGCGAGGCTGTGCCAGAAAATGCCGGCCTCGGTGCGCACCGTCAGGGCATCGGCATCCACGTGCAGCACGCGGCTCATGCCGGTCATGTCGAGCAGCACGCCGCCGAACGCGACCGATTCACCCTCTGTCGTCAGCCCGCCGCCGCGCACCGTGACCGGCACCTGAAATTGTTGCGCGGTTTGCAGCAGGGCGGCGATCTGTGGCGTGCTGCGCGCGATGACCACGCCGTGCGGCAGCCCGTAGGCAGTGCCGCCGGCATCGGTGGCGAATGCGCCGCGTGCCGCCATGGTTTCCAATAGCGTGACACCGCGCTCAAGCAGCGCAGCGGCGAACGCCGCCCAGCCCGTGCCGTCCCAGCGCGACGGATTGGTTTGTTGGCGCTTGATGCCCTGCAGTGCATCCGGCGCAACCGGGCAATGTCCGAAGGTGCCGCTGAGGGTTGTATCCATGACAGGCTTTTGTCTATTGCACGATGGCGGCTGGTGTTGCGCCCGGTCAGCGTAACAGGGTGCGATAATAGCAAAGCGGCTGGGCGCAGTCCCAGCCAGTTTACTTCGCGTTAGCAAAACTTTTCATCATTGAACGGAGCCCCCATGAAAACCTGCTGGATCAAATCTGACGACAAAGCCGCCGTACTCGAATATCGCGACCTGCCGATTCCCGAACCCAAGGCCGGCGAAGTCGTGCTCAAAAATTACGGCTCATCACTGAATCGCGGCGAATTGATCGTCGGCAGCGTGGTGCATGGCGGCCCGTTGAAACTCGGCGGCGGCGATGGCGCCGGCGTGGTGCATGCCATCGGCGCCGGCGCCGGCGTCACGGGCTTCAAGGTCGGCGACAAAGTGTACGGACGCGTGATGGGCGGCTGGGCCGAATACTGCGCCGCGCGCGCCGAGCAACTGATGCCGATGCCGGAGAATCTGACGTGGGAGCAGGCGGCGTCGGTGGGCGTGGCGTTTTTGACGGCGTATGAACTGATTTTCGCGCCCTACGGCAAACTGAAAAAAGGCGAAACGCTGCTGGTGGCGGGCGCATCGTCGGGCGTGGGCGTGGCGGCGGTGCAAATCGGCAAGGCGCTGGGCTGCACGGTGATCGGCACCTCGGGTTCCGCCGACAAGCTGGCGAAATTGAAGGCGCTCGGCATGGATCATGGCATCCACACGCGCAAGCCCGATTTCGCGGCAAAGGTGAAAGAACTCACCGGCGGCAAAGGCATTGATCTTGCGATCAATCTGGTGGGCGGCTCGGTGTTCGCGGAACTGATGCGCACGCTGGCGCGCAAGGGCCGCATCGGCATCGTCGGTTACGTCGATGGCGTGTTCAAGGCGGAGATTGATCTCACCGCGTTGCATGCCAACCGTTTCGAGGTCTATGGTATTTCCAACAGCAAGGCGACCGCCGAAGAAAAAGCCGAAGCCATGCGCTGCTTTATCCGCGACGTGGCGCCGATGCTCAACGATGGCCGCATCGTGCCGGTGGTGGATAAGGTGTTTGCGTTTGATCAGTTGCCCGAGGCCAAGAAGTATGTGGAGTCAGATGTGCAGATGGGGAAGGTGGTGGTGCGGGTGCAGTAACGCAGTTTTGTAGGGCGCAATCGTTCATTGCGCCGGACGGTTTGCGTGGTATCGCGAAGTCAACGTCAACGTCGCCGGGGGCAGCCCGGCGGCTGGTCACCTTTCTTGAACCGCCAAGAAAGGTAACCCAAAGAAGGCGGCCCCCGGTTCGCCGGCCCTGCGGGCTGCCCTGCGCTGCTCGCCACGCCGGGCGGCTGCGGAACTCGCCCTCGCGATAAAGCTGCGAGGACTCAGACAGTCCTCGCCGACTTCCCCCGGCATGGCTGCGCTGCTCAGCGGCTCTCAGGGGGATGGGTTGCCATCACGTCTTGTAGGTTGGCGCTGAGCTTGCGAAGCCCAACAAAAACCTACTTCTCAAACCGAAACGTAGAAGACGGCTCGTCCATGCGATCACGCGGCTTGCGAATGCGATTTGCCATTTCCAGCGCAGCCGGGGCGTTTTCCAGCAAGATCGCCATTTGCCGTTCGTTGAGATTTAACCCGGCGCGTGTTGCCATGGTTTCCACTATGCCGCGCGTGGCGGCATCGACATCGGGCTTGGGTTCAAACACACTGACATCGACCACCGGCGCTTTGGCATTGGGATCCAGCGGCGGGCGACGCTGGTGCCAGTCGGTCGCCTGCTGATAGGCATGACCCGCGGCCAGCACTTGGGCGTCGTTGAAGGGACGGGTGATGAGTTGCAGGCCCAGCGGCAAACCGTTTTTCGACAAACCGCCGCAAAGCGCCAGCGCCGGTGTGCGCGCGGAATTCGACGGTGTGAAGGCGTTGGATTTGCGCCAGAAATTGGTGACGCGGTAATCCTCCAGGCGCGGTGCAGGGCCGAAGCCTGCCGTGAGTAACACGTCGTATTTTTGCAGCAGCGGTTGCATGTCGGCGATGTAACGCCGGTGTTCGCGCAGCGCCTGCACGTAGTCGCTGGCCTGAAACAGGCATGCCGGCAGCGCGCGGCCGAGAAAATCACGGCCGAAGTCACCCGGCCTTGCGATCAGGTCTTTTTGATTGACCGAGTAAATTTCGCATTCGCCGATCAGCACTTTGACATCGAGACCGTCCAGCATCGGGCGCGCGCGGCAGTCTTCGAGCGTTGCGCCCAGTTGCCTGAAGGTTTTGATGGCTTCTTCCATCGCGTGGCGCAAGTCTTCGTGCGCGGGCAGGTCTTCTTCCCAGTAGTGGCGCAGCACGCCGATTTTTAAACCCTTGATGTTGCCCTTGAGTGCGGCGCGATAGTCGGGAATGTGTTGCTCGATGCTGCCGGCGTCTTTGGCGTCGTGGCCTGCCAGCGCTTGCAGCAGGATCGCGCAGTCTTCCGCCGTGCGTGCCATCGGCCCGCAATGATCAAAGGTAAACGAATTCGGAATCACGCCGGCACGGCTGACCAGCCCATAGGTCGGCATCAAGCCGGTGATGCCACAGTGCGACGCCGGGCCGCGAATCGAGCCGCCGGTGTCGGAGCCGAGCGCGGCGGGTGTCAGTCCCGCCGCCAGGGCCACGCCCGATCCGCTGGACGAGCCGCCGGAAAAATGCGCCAGGTTCCACGGATTGCGCGCGGGCGGCCACGGCAAATCAAACGACGGCCCGCCGTGGGCGAACTCATGCGTTTGCAGTTTGCCCAGCAGAATCGCGCCGGCATCGAGCAGCTTTTGCGTGGTGGTGGCGTTGGTCGCGGGAATATTGTCGCTGCAAACCTTGGAGCCGCCCGACGTGAGTATGCCCGCCGTGTTGTAGATATCCTTCAGCGCAAACGGCATGCCATGCAGCGGGCCGCGATAGTGGCCTAGCGCGATTTCCTGTTCGGCTTGTTTGGCACGCGCGCGCGCAAGATCGGCGGTGATGGTGATGAAGGCCGAGAGTTGCGGTTGATAGGCGGTGATGCGCGCAAGCAAAGCATCGGTGAGTTCCACCGGTGATAGTTTGCGTGTGCGTATCAACTTCGCCGTTTCGGCGATGGTCAGAAAATGCAGGTCAGTCATAATTTTCTCCACAAACAACGCTATATCCGTAGGGTGGGTGAAACCCACCACAATCCAGGGTTGTGAGCCTGTGTTTGTGATGGGTTGCGCTGCGTTCCACCCATCCTACAATGCGGCTCAGACTCATCGCCCCGGCGCAATCAACCCCAAATCCGTCAAGATCGCGCGCGTCTGCACTTCCTCCACCTCAAGCTGCTTCACGAACGCCGCGCTCAATAGATAACTCGGATCCCAGAACTGCTGTTCGGTGTCCTTGCGCCATTCAGGGGTTTTCGCGAGCTTTTCAAAAGT
>CAMDDY010000394.1 GCA_945893125.1 Bordetella parapertussis | reverse complement strand
CTGGCGGCCAGAAATAATGTGAACACTCGGTACGGTTTGTGATTTTGGCGCCTTTGCTGCCGGCTCTGCCACCGGCCGCCAGTGTGCTAATCTTGCGGTGTCTGTGATGTCTAGTTCCATACTAAACGGCATAAGGCCAATATTTTTCGCCCTAGGCGAGGGTTGTGGTTACACTGAGCAGTCGCACCAATTACCAAGTAGCACCTTTATAGCGGAATTACGTGTCATAGTAATTTTTCCTGAGGAGGGCTGGTCATGGTTAAAGCGGGCGCTAAAAAAATACGGTTGCTAGGGATGATCGTGGGTGCTGTGGCGATGGCGTCGGGCGCTCACGCCGCGGCGTGGGAACCCACCAAGCCGGTGGAGTTTGTGATTCCGGCAGGCCCGGGTGGCGGCGCGGATCAAATGGCGCGGCTGATTCAAGGCATCGTTGCCAAACACAACCTGATGAAGCAGTCGCTCATCCCCGTGAACAAATCGGCGGGCGCGGGCGCGGAAGGTTTTCTCGCGGTGAAAGATGCCAAGGGCGATCCGCACAAGATCATCATTACCTTGTCGAATTTGTTCACCACGCCGCTGGCGCAGGGCACGCCCTTTAGCTGGCGGGACATGACGCCGGTGTCGATGCTGGCACTCGACCAGTTCGTGCTGTGGGTGAATGCCGAGACGCCGTACAAAACCGCCAAAGAATACTTGGAAGCGACGAAAAAAGCCGGCCCCAATAAAATGAAAATGGGCGGCACTGGGTCCAAACAGGAAGACCAGATACTCACCGTCAGCTTGGAAAAGGCCACCGGCACCAAGTTCAATTATCTGCCGTTCAAGGGCGGCGGCGACGTGGCGGTGCAACTCGTTGGCAAGCATATCGATTCGACGGTCAACAATCCGATCGAGGCGATCGCGCAATGGCGCGCCGGCACCTTGCGTCCGCTGTGTGTCTTTGACGACACGCGCATGCCCTACAAGTCGAAGATCACGGAGACGATGTCGTGGTATGACATTCCAACCTGTTCCGAAGCGGGCGTGCCGACCGATTACGTGATGCTACGCGGCATCTTCATGCCGCCGGGTGTGACGCCGGAGCAAGTTAACTTTTATGTCGATTTGTTCAAAAAAGTGCGCGAGACGCCGGAATGGAAAAAATTCATGGAAGATGGTGCGTTCAACCAGACTTCAATGAGCGGCAAGGAATACGTCGCGTGGGTGGAGAAGAATGAAACCCTCCATCGCGAACTGATGAAAGAAGCCGGCTTCCTCGCGAAGCCCATACCCTGATTCCGCTGACAGCTGTGAGTGACGTGCGGGGCGGGTTATCTGCCGCCCCGCGTTAAAGATGAATTCCGAACAAAAACCCGAGGCCGGTGATCGTCCGGTGGTGAGCAATCGCACGATGGAAATCATCGTGGCCGGATTGCTACTGTTGTTGGGGCTGACCTTCGGCGTCGCTAGTTACAACCTGGGCGCGGGTTGGTCGGAAGACGGCCCGCAGTCGGGCTACTTTCCGTTTTACATCAACCTGATTATCGTGATTGCGAGCGCAGTGACGCTAATGCAGGCGATTCGGAGTAAAACGCCGAGGCCGCGCGAGGCTTTTGTTTCGACGGGGCAACTGCGGCAGGTCATGGCGGTGCTGATCCCCGCAGCGGTCTACGTGCTGGGCGTGCAGTTGTTTGGCATTTATCTCGCCTCGGCGGTGTACATCACGGTGTTCATGGTGTGGCTGGGCAAATATTCGTGGGGCAAGTCCATCGCGCTGGGCGTTACGATCAGTGTCGCGGTGTACTTCATGTTTGAGATATGGTTCAAGGTGTCGTTGCACAAAGGGAGTTGGTTTGATCCGCTGAGTCTGTTCGGGTTGTAAGCAGCCGGGAGAACACTTTTGGAAGAAATCAACGCGCTGTTTCACGGCTTTTCCGTGGCGCTGTCGCCGTTTAACCTGATGCTGATGTTTATCGGCGTCATTCTCGGCGTCATCATCGGCGTGTTGCCGGGGCTCGGCGGCGCCAACGGCATCGCGATTTTGCTGCCGCTGACTTTCACCATGCCGCCGACCTCGGCGATCATCATGCTGTCGTGCATTTATTGGGGCGCGTTGTTCGGCGGGGCGATCACCTCGATACTCTTTAACATCCCCGGCGAGCCGTGGTCGGTGGCGACCACCATTGATGGCTACCCGATGGCGCAGCAAGGCCGCGCGGGCGAGGCGCTGACTGCCGCGTTCACGTCGTCATTCATTGGCGCGTTTGTGGCGGTTGTGATGATTACGTTTCTAGCGCCGTTGATCGCGAAGCTGGCGCTGAAGTTCGGCTCGCCCGAATTTTTCTCAGTGTACTTTCTCACGTTTTGCAGCTTCATCGGCATGGGCAAGGGTTCGCCGTGGAAAACACTGGCGGCGATGATGTTGGGTTTCGCGCTCGCCTGTGTCGGCATGGACAACATGACCGGCCAGCAGCGGCTGAACTTCGGCTCGATGGAACTGGTGCGTGGCTTCGACTTTTTGATCGCGGTGATCGGCTTGTTTGGCATCGGCGAAATTCTGATTTCGATGGAGGAAGGCTTGGCGTTTTCCGGCAGCAGCGCGCGCATCGATCCGAAAATCGTGATCGAGACGTGGAAGAAATTGCCCAAGTACTGGATGACCTCAATGCGCAGTTGCCTGGTGGGCTGCTGGATGGGCATTACGCCGGGTGGCGCGACACCCGCATCGTTTATGAGCTACGGCATCGCTAAGCGTATGTCTCCCAACGGCGCGAAGTTCGGCACAGGCCAGATCGAAGGCGTGATCGCGCCGGAAACCGCGGCGCACGCGGCGGGCACCTCGGCGCTATTGCCGATGCTCTCCCTCGGCATTCCTGGATCGCCAACGGCCGCAGTGCTGCTCGGCGGCTTGCTGATCTGGGGATTGCAACCGGGACCGTTGTTGTTCGTGGAGAAAAAAGATTTCGTGTGGGGCCTGATCGCCAGCATGTATCTGGGCAACATCGCCGGGCTGATTATCGTGCTGACCTGCGTGCCGCTGTTCGCAGCCATTTTGCGTATTCCGTTTTCAATCATCGCGCCGGTGATTATCGTGATCTGCGCCATCGGCGCTTACACCGTGCATAACGCCATTTTTGAAGTGTGGCTGATGCTGGCATTCGGCGTGGTGGGCTACGTCTTTAAGAAGCTGGATTACCCCATGGCGCCGATGGTGTTGGCGCTGGTGCTGGGCAAGGGCGCTGAAGACAGTTTCCGCAATGCCATCAAAGGCTCGCAGGGCGACTTCTCGGTGTTCTTCGCCAACGGGTTGGTGGGCAGCATCATGACGCTGGGACTGGTGATGCTGCTGTGGCCGCTGGTGAATAAGTTGAGAGGTAAATAATGCAATAAAAACAAATACTTGTGCTCATAATCCTAATGACCTTAGAGAAAATTTTCTGTGGCCCATACCCGCTAATGTCCATGATTCACGCCGCCTGCCCCCCAAACCACACTTCACCACCAACTTCCGTTCACCAAGGTACGGGGGCGTTTTTGCCGAAACCCGAAAACCCACGCCGCCGTACTAAGCCCGAAAAAGTCAGGAGGTTTTGAGATAAACGGGGTTGAGACGGTTTTTGCGGTGAAATGCCGCGGCCGCAGTCAGGAGCTTTTGGCGCTACGCCCCACAGGAAGCGGGACTTCAACGTCGCTTGAGCGAGTTGGAGGTGTTGGTGCTGGCGGCCAGAAATAATGTGAACACTCGGTACGGTTTGTGATTTTGGCCCTCTTTCTTACCGGACAAGCGGATCAGTAAAGACTGATCTGGGACTCCTGCACTACTATCACCCCAAGGAGGCTTGAGCGTCCGACGTGGCAGGGAAGGGCGGGGTGGTCATCGGCGCCGCCATTGTGCCCGCTCGTTTCTGCGGTGTTGGCGCGTGGCGTGTGCGCAGTAATTCCGCTGTTTTTTTACGCAGCCGAGATCGCGGCAGCGAAGATGCTTTTATTTTTTCGGAAATCGGCGACGATGGATATTTTGTCTATAGGGGCGGCCTGAGATGAGCGCATTCGCCCGGTATATCGGCATCGACTATTCCGGTGCGCAGACGCCGAGGGACAGTCTCAAGGGACTGCGTGTTTACATGGCAGAGGGCAATCACTCGCCAATTGAAGTATTACCGCCGCCATCGCCGCGCAAATACTGGACCCGGCGCGGGATCGCGGAATGGTTGGTGGAGCGCCTGCGCGAGGAAACAGCAACGATGGTCGGCATCGACCACGGATTCTCGTTTCCGCTGCGCTATTTCGAGGTTCACCATCTGCCGCCTGATTGGCACGAGTTTCTCGACGATTTTCAACGGCACTGGCCAACCAACGAGGACATTTACGTCGATTTCGTTCGTGACGGGATACGGGGAAACGGCGCGGTCCGGATGGGGAACTCACGCTGGCGTCGCCTGACCGAGGAGCGTTCGGGTGGTGCGAAGTCGGTTTTCCATTTTGATGTACAGGGTTCAGTAGCGAAATCCACCCACGCTGGCATCCCTTGGCTGCGCTACTTTCGTGACCAACTTGGCAAGCGTGTTCACTTCTGGCCGTTTGACGGATGGGACGTTCCGGCTGGGCATTCGGCTATCGCCGAAGCCTATCCGGCGCTTTGGAGTCGCAATTTCGCGGTGGAAGATCGCACACCCGATCAACATGACGCCTTCAGCATTGCCGCGTGGCTTTCCCGCGCTGACCGGAACGACCGTCTTGCCGCATGCCTGAATCCTGATCTGACATCACCCGAGCGCGCAGTGGCGCAGGTAGAAGGCTGGATTCTGGGCGTTCCAGGCTTGATCTGTGCGAGCAACGAATCAACTAAGTCGGTTACCCGGTTTGATAGAGGTGCGAAACTTCGCGTATTCAAAGCCGTCAGAACCCCTCGCTGACCGCTACAACCGAGTCGCACCCTACCCGAGGTTGCACGCCTCACAAGACGTTCGGAGATTTTCCAACACGTTAAGGCAACCGCAGGACCAAG
>CAMDDY010000393.1 GCA_945893125.1 Bordetella parapertussis | reverse complement strand
GGCAGCATGGAAATCTCTTCACGCCAGTCGACAGCGCCTGCCAGTCCCTGCCCAATCCGCTCACCAGCTGCTCCAGATCGTAGTTGCCATCGCCAAGTAGCGATCGGAACAAACCAGCCTTCCCCTCGAAAACCGTTCTCGGCCCGCTGAACCCTTTGGCCGCCAGTTGCGCCGCAATAATTCCGCCATGGGCCGCCCAGCCAGGCCCAATACGCTTTCCCCATGTTCCCTCGGCAAGGTACTCGAACGACCCCGACGCCATGCCGCCCGCCAGTCCCAGTGCCCAGGACGAGCGCTGCACGTTGAGTTTCAGGAACCTCGAAGAAACCAAAGCGGCACCGAAGACGCCGCACAATATCGTGGGATGAATCCCGCGCTGATGAAAGCCTTTGGTGCTGACCCCTTCCCTTTCGTAACTGAGTCCCGCCATGGCAATGCGAGTCATTGCCTCGAGACCTACCACCACCCCCTCGAGGAGTGACCGCCCCGAAAGACCTCTCGACTCGCACATCGCAAGTGCCGCCGGCACGACGCATGAACTGGGGTGGGTCCGGCTGGGGGCATGCGAATCATCGTAATCCAGGCCATGGGCGAAACTTCCATTGGCCAATGCGGCGTTGGCCATCGGCACTTTCGCACCCCAGCCAATGACCGTCGATTCCTTCTTTCCCTCGACATCGAGGACATACTCAGCCACCATCTCCGCGAAATCGAGATGAGAGGAAATCAGACAAACCCCCAAGGTGTCGAGGATCGAGCCTTTTGCCCGCGCGCGCAGGGTTTCGGGAATCTGATCAAGCGTCAGACCAAGCCCAAATTCACTCAACTGCTCTGCATAGACCATTCACAACCCTCCATTTTTCCCACCGAGACTCGCCACGGCACCGACGACTGATGCGCATTCATCAAGAAATGCCAGATCGGACGCTCGTACCTGGAAAGAAAACCTGCGGTTACCGGATCGAGCTCATAGCGCGTCCCCGGTACGCGCGCAGCATGCGGCACGACGGTGCCCGGCACTACCGGGCCCAGGAGCTTCGTGCACTCCGGAACGTCGAGCGCGTCCAGGGCGCAAGCTAGGCTGTCGGTCACGCACAGGCGCGCTGTGGCGTACGTCTGCTCGGACCGGATCTTGTAATTCAGGACGTAGTCCGCGATGTCGACGAGCACCTGGTCAGGGGCAGCCCGGACATTGCCGGCGGAGGTCGATCGCTTAAACGGTGCACTGTGCATAAATCAGTTATTCGTGAGTGGTGAATCGACTTACAACACAGTCTCAATCTTACACCTCTAGCCCTGCGAGATTGCGCATAGAAAATCTAAACGCCCCTTTTCACTATCGGCGACTATATGGCAGACCCGGCGAGCGGTCAATCGCACGGCGTTTGGTGAAAATTTCCCTCTCGTGTGTATTCTCCGAACCCCGCGTCGTCCGAAGCAGGCTCATTTCGGCGCAGTTTGACCGCTTCGCGCAAGTGCGGGCCGCGCCAGATCATCGGCGCTGCCCAGCGAACGGATCACCAGCGAGGCCTCGATGGTGGTGATCACCGGCCAAACGGCTGGTGCTCGACACCGTTGGCGTCAGCATCGGTTCGAAGCGGATCGACTTCGGCCAATCGGCCGCAATGCAGTTCGCAATAGACAGGCAGGGCGGGGAGGGCGGGCACAGTGAATAAAATATGAATATAAACAAATACTTATAGAGTCATTGGTACTGGGGAATGAGGGCGCGAAAAATATTCCCACCGCACGCGTTTGGCAAAGCACGCCTGCATCGCTGATAATCGCAATCATGACACAACACCACGACATCGCCATCATCGGCGGCGGCCTGCTCGGCGGCGCCATCGGCTACGGTCTTGCATCGCGCGGGCTTAAAGTTGTGATGCTTGACGAGGGTGACGTGGCGTTTCGCGCCGCGCGCGGCAACTTTGGTCTGGTGTGGGTACAGAGCAAGGGGGCAACGTACCGTCCCTACCAACTGTGGTCGCGCGAGGCGTCGTCGTTGTGGCCGGAATTCGCACGTGAGCTGTATGAAGTCGGTGGCATCGACGTCGCGCCGCAGTTCGATGGCGGATTTACCTTCTGTTACTCCGAAGCCGAATTCAACACGCGCGCGGAGCTTATGCGTCGTCAATTCGATGACGACCTGCCGCTGCCGGGTGCGTATTCGATGATCGGGCGCGATGAACTCCTGCGCATGATTCCGATCATCGGACCGAATGTCGTGGGTGCGTCGTATTGCAAGCTCGATGGTTGCGCGAATCCGCTGCGGCTTTTGCGCGCGTTGCACGCGTCATATCAGCGCGTGGGCGGCAAACATCAACCCGCGCACGTAGTCGAGTCGATCACGCCGCGCGTCAACGGTTTCGAGATTCGCACCCGCGAGGGTGCGACGATCTCGGCTGACAAAGTCGTGCTCACGGCGGGCCTTGGCAACGCAAAACTCGCACCGATGGTGGGCCTGCAAACGCCGGTGTCTCCGATACGCGGACAGATGCTTGTCACCGAAAAATGCGCGCCGCTGCTGCCGCGCGTGACACACATCATCCGCCAGGCCGATGAAGGCGGCGTGCTGATCGGCGATTCACAGGAGACCGCTGGCATGGACGACGACACCCAACTGGGCGTGTTGGGCGACATCGCGGCGCGCGCGGTGAACGCGTTTCCGGTACTCGGCACGCTGCGCATCGTGCGCACCTGGAGCTGCCTGCGCGTGATGACGCCAGACGGCGTGCCGCTGTATCAGCAATCGAAGCCGCATCCCGGCGCGTTTGCGTTCAGCGTGCACAGCGGTGTGACACTCGCCTCGGTGCATGCGCGGCGCATCGCCGAAGCGGTCGCGAGCGGCACGATGCCCGAGAATCTTCAACCCTTTAACGAGGCGCGCCTTGCGGTTTAAATTTATCACCGGCGACAAACCCGCCGGCAGTTTTGATTTTGCCGGACAGGCCGTGCCATTCAACGCGGGCCAGAGCGTCGCCGCGGCCTTGCTGTGCGCGGGCATTGTTACCTGCCGCGCGACGCATGGCTCGAACGAGCCGCGCGCGCCGTATTGCATGATGGGCGTGTGTTTTGAATGCATGGTTCACGTCGATGGCGTCGGCGTGAAACAAGCGTGCATGCTGCCAGCGCTGGCGGACATGAAGATACATCCGGCGCGGGAGACGCCATGAACGCAGCCTATGATGTCGCCATAGTCGGCGCGGGCCCCGCGGGCATGAGTGCGGCCGCGCAATGCGCCGCGCTGGGTCTGAAGACCCTCGTCATCGACGAACAGCCCGCGCCCGGCGGACAGATTTATCGCAACATCGAAAACGCTCACCCGGCGCTGGCGCGCGTGTTGGGGAAGGAATACGCGCACGGCAAAGCGCTTGCGGACGCGCTGCGCGCTTCGGGCTGCGATTACCGTGCCGGCACGACGCTGTGGTACGTAACGCCCGAACTCGAATTAGGATTAAGTGATTCAAACGGCGCATCTCGTGTTCAGGCAAAACGCCTGATACTCGCCACTGGCGCGATGGAGCGCCCGTTCCCGATTCCCGGCTGGACGCTGCCCGGTGTCATCACGGCGGGCGCGGCGCAGATCATGTTGAAATCATCCGGCGCCGTGCCCGAAGGCAAAATCGTCATCGCCGGTTGCGGGCCGCTGGCGTGGCTGGTGGCCAGTCAGTTACTCAGCGCCGGTGCCAATGACCTCACGTTTCTCGACGCGACACCCGCCGGACGCAAGCGCGAGGCCCTCGGCGCGTTGCCGCACGCGCTGTTCGGCAACGGCGGCGATCTATTCAAGGGCCTGTCGCTGATCGTACATGTGAAAGGCAGCGCCCGGCAATACGTGCGCGGGGTCACTGAACTTCGCATCACGGGCGGTGATCATGCACGCGCGGTTGAGTACGCCACCGCGCGCGCGCGGGACAGCGTTGCCGCCGATTGGGTGCTGCTGCATCAGGGCGTCGTGCCCAACATTCAGATCACGCAGGCGTTGCGCTGCGCGCATGCGTGGGATGCGGCGCAACTCTGCTGGACGCCCATGCGGGATACGTGGGGCGCTTCAAGCATCGACACGATCCACATCGCTGGCGATGGCGGCGCCATAGCCGGCGCACGCGCGGCCGAATGCTCTGGCCGTCTGGTGGCGCTCGATTGCGCGCACAGACTCGGCAAGATCGACACCGCGAAACGCGATCAGCTTGCCGCGCCGCATCGGCGCGAGCTTGCGAAACACCTCGCCATCCGTCCGCTGCTCGACCGACTCTACCGCCCAGCGGACAATTTCCGTATCCCCGCCGACGACACCCTCGTGTGCCGCTGTGAAGAGGTCACCGCGGGTGAACTGCGGCGCGTGGTGGACATGGGTTGCCTCGGTCCGAACCAAGGCAAGTTTTTCACGCGCTGCGGCATGGGGCCGTGTCAGGGACGGCTGTGTGGCCTCACCGTGTGCGAGACCATCGCGCAACATCGTAACGTGTCGGTGGCCGACATCGGCTACTACCGGCTGCGCGCACCATTCAAGCCGGTGACCGTCGGCGAAATCGCGGCCATGGCGCAGCCCACGGAGAAAGCGGCGTCGTACCGATTCTGATCGTATTGACTACGCCGCGGCGAGCGACGCACACGCGCCGGGAGTTCAACGCCTGGTGCTCAGTGCTCAGCGTTCGGTAATCAGATCAACACAGCCCGCGTCGATTGCCTTCGCGCCCTGATTGCCACCCAGCGTGCCGAGCAGCCCTTCGACATAGCCGCCGACCGTGCACCGTATGCCGACGCCGGCATTGTTCTGCCCCGAAGCAGTCTGGTTGGGGCCGTCGCGGCGCGTTTCGCTGTTCAGATTCACGCCGCCATTGTGGCTGACGGTGATGGCGTCGCCGCCGTTGCCATTGATGACATTGGCGATGACGTCGGCCTGCGAGTTGCGATGCACGGCTATGCCGCTTTGTTTGTTATTGAGGACGCTGTTGCCGACGATCCACGCGCCTGATGATCGTTCGATGTTGATGCCGGGGCCGCCG
>CAMDDY010000392.1 GCA_945893125.1 Bordetella parapertussis | reverse complement strand
GGGGCAGACATGGGTGGTGGACAACCGTTCCGGCGCGGGCGGCAACGTGGGCGCGGAAATTGTCGCTCGCGCGAGCCCGGATGGCTACACGATTCTGACATCCACCAGCACGCTGCTGACGGTGAACCCAAGTTTGTACCGCATGCCGTTTAACGTGGAAAAAGATTTGCAGCCGGTCACGGTGCTATCGGGCGGCGAACAGGTGGTGGTGGTGCATCCCGGCGTACCGGCCAAAAGTTTGCAGGAACTCATTGCCCTGGCCAAACAAAAGCCCGGTTCACTCAATTATTCGTCGGCGGGGCAGGGCACCGCGCTGCATCTGGGTGCGGAGTTGCTGAAGCTGCGCGCCGGCATCGACATGACGCAGGTGGCCTACAAGGGCGGCGGCCCCGCGGCGGCGGCGGTGCTGGCGGGCGAAGTGCAGGTGCTGGTGGGCACCATTGCATCGACCATCACGTTTATTAACGCCGGGCGGCTGCGCGCGCTGGCGACCACCGGGCCAAAGCGTTCACGCCTGTTGCCGGATCAACCAACGGTCGCGGAATCAGGCTACCCGGGCTTTGATGCCGGCGTGTGGTTTGGCATGACAGTACCGGCGGCCACGCCGAAATCCATCATCGAACGATTGAACCGCGAAACAGTAAAAGCGTTGCAGTACGCCGATGTGCAAGCAGCGATGGCGCGTCAGGGCCTGGAAGCCACGCCCAGTACTCCGGCGGAATTGGCGGCGCGCATCCGGCGCGAGACGGCCACCTGGGCAGCGGTGATCAAGAAGACGGGGATACGCGCAGAGTAGGGGGGGCGCCCTGAATTACTCACAACCAAAGAAACGCCTTCCCCTTCAGGGCAGGCGTATCCACGAATCCAAATGCTCCCTCGCCCCGCTTCCGCGGGGAGAGCGAAGCGAGGGGCCGGGTTGGGGTGAGGGGCAGCAACCATGTGCTACGGCAATTGCCCCTCACCCTAGCCCTCTCCCCGCAAGCGGGGCGAGGGGACAGAATGTGAAGATGTGTGCATAGATTAGCTTGGAAGGAAAAGGGAGGTGTCTTCCCTCTCCCTCTGGGAGAGGGAGCGAGGGTGAGGGAATTTGGGAGAGCCGAAATAATTGTCTTGAATTATGGAAAGCTAAATAGCTATGCCCGTTACTGCGGCTTAACCCCCGACTCTTTCACCACTCTTGCCCAGCGCGGCACCTCGATCTTCAGCAACGCCGCCAGATCCTCCGGCGTATTGGCGACCACGTACATGCCCTGTGTCGCGAGTTTTTCCTTGGCATCCGGGTTGTTCAGCGCGCTGGCTGCATCGGCGTTGAGCTTGGTGATCACCGCGCGCGGCGTTGCCGCCGGCGTGAACAGGCCGAACCAGGTGTTCACCACGTAGTCCGGCAAACCCGTCTCGGCGACGGTGGGAATCTCCGGCGCGCTCGCCATGCGCTTGGCGCTGGTGACCGCCAGCGGACGTAGCCGGCCGCTTTGCGCCATCGGCAAAGCCGTCGACAAATTTGAAAACACCATCGAAATCTGTCCGCCCATGGCATCGGCGATCGCCGGGCTTTCGCCTTTATAGGGCACGAACAGCATGTC
The DNA here is from genome assembly GCA_945893125.1 of Bordetella parapertussis. Lineage (GTDB taxonomy): Bacteria > Pseudomonadota > Gammaproteobacteria > Burkholderiales > SG8-41 > UBA5216. The sequence continues at coordinate 3,432 of CAMDDY010000392.1, read as the reverse complement.
TATTTTCGCCATCAAACCAAACAGCACGCCCGACAAATGCGGTGTGCCGCCCGACGCGCCGCCATACGTGAGCTGGCCGGGGCGCGCCTTGGCGAGCGCGATCAGATCCTTGATCGATTTCACCGGCAGCGAGGGATGAATCGCAATCAGCGTGGGCGTATCGATGATGTGGATTACCGGCGCGAAGTCGCGCACCGTGTCGTAGTTAAGCTTGCCGTACATCGCGGGCACCACGGCCATCACCGTTTGTGAGCCCACCAGCAGCGTGTAGCCATCCGGCGCGGATTTCGCCACCAGCTCCGTGCCGATGATGCCGCTGGCGCCGGGCCGGTTATCGACCAGAAAAGTTTGCCCCGTGCGCTCGGTCAATTTTTGCGCCAGCACACGCGCCGCGATATCCGTACCGCCGCCGGCTGTGAACGGCACCACGATGCGCACCTGTTTGGCGGGGTAAGTTTGCGCGGCGGCGCCGCCAGCGAGCAACGTCAGCGTCAACGCGAGCCAGCGGGTGTTTGAGTAGGCGAGTGTTTGCATCAGGCGCTCCGTGTGACAGGGTTGATACGGATGACGTTTCACGTTATTTCAGATCGGGGTTGAAGTCAACGACAGACGATACGACATGCAGCGCGTGCCCTGACTCTTTGCACGCGAACGTCGCCACATCCCCACCGTCGTTCCCGCGAAGGCGGGAACCCATAACACACGTGCCCGAAGCGGAAGCGCGTGGCGCCGCATCCAGTGCTTCGACGCGGCCGCGTTGCAACGCACCTAGCGCGCAGAGAAAACCAACCGATGCGTTTTCTGTATCATCGCGCGCCATTCATCCGCGACATTGGCCGCCCCGGCAAACGCAGGCCACTCGCGCACAGCAGCACAAACCTCATCAAGAATCTTCGCCGCCCGCCCGCGTTTCATCAGCGCCGCTTTCGCGCACGCCTCAAAATCCGCCAACGTAAAGCCATCGCGCTTGTCGTTCATTGTCATTTGATGCATGGCCGTCCAGGTGCCCGAGGGGTTGTAGCTATAGGTGACATCAAACGCGGGCGCCAGCGACCACGCGCCTTGCTTATCCATCAGGAAGGCGATGTTCTTCACGTGATCATCCTGATTGCGCGCGACGATGTTGAATACCATGCGCCGAAAAAGTTGTTCCACGGCGGCCATCGGCAACCCGAGCTGGCGCAGCGTCATCAACGCCTGCTCATACGCATAAGCCCCGGCCTGATTAAAATCAAAATGCGCCAGCGCGCACAGCGATTGCATGTGCAGCTTTTCGCCCCTGTTTTCGACATTATCCAGGCGATCAAAGCGCCGCGTCATGAAATGGCGGCGACCGTTTTCTTCGAGCAGGCGGCATTCACTCATGGTGATGCCGGCCTCAAGCGCCATCAGGTGATAGGCGTATTCGATGGCGCCGTAGCCCTTGGGGTCTTCGAGTTCTTTATCCTGATTGCCCGACACGCCGTCGAATTTCAGCAGCCAGTGTTCAAAGCTTTCGTCCGCCGCCACCTGACCGGAGCGCACTTCGTTAGTCGAACGGTTCCACGCGATCACCGCCTTGGCGCGCGCGCCGCCGGCGGAAGTGCCCACGCGCAGAATGTCGTTTAGCGCACTGGCGCGGCCCGCGCCCGTGAAGCTTGCCTGCAAATCATTGCGGTGCGTCAATACGTCCGACGCCAATTGAACCAGCGCGTCGATCTCGATCTTGCGCGCGACGCGCGCGCGCGGGTCGGGGCCGATCGCGGGCTTGAACTCCAGCGCGCCCATGCCGCGCGCGCCGGTGTAGCACAGCCGCTCCACAGCATTGAAGCTCGCCGCCGTGCGCCCCTGCGTGGCGAGCCAGGCGTCGATCAGCGCGTTGCCAAATTTATCCGGCAACGAATCCGCCAGCAACCCCGGCAGACCGTGAAACGTATTGCGCGGCAGGGCAGGGAAGGCATACACCCGGTTGGAGAGCGGCATCACCAGCGGCGAAATCTCAATGCCGCTTTGGGTAAACGCCGGGTCATACTGAAACGCGGCCACATCGCGGCCTTCGTCCATTGCCACCGCGCCTATCGTGCGCCCCCACAGCAGCACCTGCGCAATCACGACGACTCACCCCACGTCCATTTTTTGGGTTCGCGCGCGGTGAGCCGGGTGGATGAAGCGCGCTTGCGCTGATAGCCGCTGCGTTGGGCCTGCTTGAGTTGCGCCAGTTGCGCAATGGGACTTGCGGGTTGCTCGGGCAACAGCAAATCAAAACGATCCACCACGCCGAGCACGCGGCACACGCGGACAAAGCCCGACAACTGCGTGGCGGCCTGGCCCAGCTCAAGCCGCTGCACCGTGCGCAGCCCCAAGCCGGCCTGCTCCGCGAGCTGCTGTTGCGTGAGGTTTTTGGACAAGCGCAACCGAGCCAGCCGCTCGCCGATCAGCGTGAGCAGGGCATCGTCTGTCAGGGTGGGTTCAATCTTCATATCTAATCAATACGTCGTAAGTGGCGTATTGGTTGATATTATAACTATAAAACGTCATTAACGACGTTTTTATGATTTATTGTTCTTTTGAGCGTCGTTTATGGCGATTTAAGGCGCTTAAGGATAAATCCGAGAATTATAAATTATTGTTTAAAAACAAATACTTATGTAAATACGCGGATCTACCTCAAACCGCTACCCACTCCGCGCACAGCAACTCCGCCTGCGCCAGCACGGTTTTTATGTCGATGTCTTCGGAGAAGCGCTCAATCAATCCCCAGGCTTTGGAAAGCGAGGTGCCGCCCTTGAAGGTCAAGTGATTGCCGATGTGCGGCAGGTTGAATACTTCGCGCAGCGTCCAGCACACCCAGAAATCCTTGTCCACGCTGGCGGCTTGCAGGCGCTTTGCGTCCGCCACGGCGAGGCAGGCCAGACGGCGGTCGCGTGCGCTCATGCGCAGGTATGCGTCCATGATTTAGGCGGCAAGCTTACGCATGATTTCGCTAACCCAGCCGGGCGCGTGACGCAGGTCTTTGAGCAATTGCGCCTGATCTTGTGGCGTGAGTTGCCGCTTGATAATGGCGAGCGTTTTGTCGTTGATGTTGCGCTGCCCGATATGCCGCAGTGCTTGAATGATGGTGCCGCTTTTGCGGCCGGCGGTCGCCATGTTGCGCGGCGTGTTGCGTTTGAGCACGATTTCCTGCTGGCCGAATTTGACGTGCCGCGAGGGGCCATCGGTCAGAAAAACTATGCGCGTGGGCACCTGCTCGGATAAGCCCAAAATGTTTGCGGCGTACGCGCCTGTGGGTTGCAGACGCGCGGCGTCGCGTTTGGCGAGGGCTTTGGCAACGGCATCGGCGGAAGGCGGGATGCGGCCAAAACTGGGGTGGTCGATGGGATAGTCGTAGAGCCCGCAGGCAAGCTGGCGGATGATGCCTTTGCGGCACAGCCTGGTAAGTGCCATGCCCACGGA
>CAMDDY010000391.1 GCA_945893125.1 Bordetella parapertussis | reverse complement strand
CAATCCGGTGGACGATGTGGCCACGGCGGCAGGCACGGTGGGATATGAATTGTTGTGTGCGCTGGCGGCGCGAGTGCCGGTGGTGGAACGTGGCTAATCGCACGTCACCATCCAACGCAAGGAAAAAACTCAAGCAACTCGTATACGTGCCGCGTGGACGCATCGCCGCCGCCTTGCATTCCCGCTTCGCGCTACGCTTTCACACCTCGATACTGCTGCTATGGTGCTTTAGCGCGGGGTTGCTGACCACCAAGGGCTTGTTCGCGTTGGGTATGCAATCGATGTTTTTGCGCTACACGATGGCTATCGTGGTGGCGTACGGTGCGTTTTTGCTGGGCGTGCGGCTGTGGCTGGCGTACGTGGGGGCGGGGGCCGCGCGCAATGTAAACCGTACGCGCTCGACGGATCGTATCGATGGGTCGCCGGATATTCCTGACCTGTCATTTCCGGGCGGTGGTTCGTCCGGTGGCGGCTCACCGGGACCTTTCAGCGGTGGCGGAGGCTCGAGCGGCGGTGGCGGCGCAAGCGGCAGCTTTGATGGCGGCGCCGCGCCACAGCCCAATCAACTGGTGGCGGATATTGCCAATACAAACGCCTCCAGCGGTGGTTGCGGCGGCGACAGCAGCGTTTTTGGCGATGTCGGCAAGGTGGGCGATGTGGTGGGCGACATCGGCGGCGATGAAGGCGGATGCCTGATCGCGTTTGCCCTCATGATCGTGGTGGGGCTGATTGCGCTGGCGATCGGCGGTGCGGTTTTTGTTATCACCATGGGGCCGGAGATTTTGATTGATGCTGCGTTCAGCGCCTTGCTCGCGGGCGGGCTTATCAAATCAACCAAGACCACCAGCGACCCCGACTGGATCGGCAGTGTGATGAAGGCGACGTGGCTGCCGTTTGGCATCGTGCTGGTGGTGATGTGGATTTTTGCCGGCACAGCGGCGGTGTTGACACCGCAGGCGCATACGTTTAGTGAAGTGTGGCGGCTGGTTTGGCCGCTGTTGCTGGAATCTATTGGATAGCGGAATAATGGCGGAATATGGCTAAAGCAAAAACAATCTACGTCTGCACCGAGTGCGGTGGCCAGTCGCCCAAGTGGCAGGGGCAGTGCCCTGGTTGCCAGCAGTGGAACACGCTGGTGGAAAGCATCAATGAAACCGTGGCGCCGGGGGGTAATCGCTTCGGTTTGATCGCCGAGGCAGGCAAGCTGCAACGGCTGTCGGAAGTCGAAGCGCGCGAGGAGGCGCGCATACCCTCCGGCGTGTCGGAATTTGACCGCGTGTTGGGCGGCGGGCTGGTGCCGGGCGGGGTGGTGCTGATTGGCGGTGATCCGGGCATCGGCAAATCAACGCTGCTGTTGCAATCGCTCGCAACCATGGGCGCGACACGCAAGGTGCTGTACGTCAGCGGTGAGGAATCCGCGCAGCAGATTGCGCTGCGCGCGAAGCGGCTGGATGCCGACGGCAGGCATGTGCATGTGCTGGCTGAAATCAATCTGGAAAAAATTCAGGCCACCATTCAGCACGAAAAACCCGATGTCGCGGTGATCGATTCGATTCAGACCTTGTATTCGTCGGCGCTGACTTCCGCGCCCGGCTCGGTGGCGCAGGTGCGCGAGTGCGCAGCGCAATTAACGCGCGTGGCCAAGTCGGGCGCAACCACGATTATTCTGGTCGGCCATGTCACCAAGGAAGGCGCGCTGGCCGGGCCGCGTGTGCTGGAACACATGGTCGATACCGTGCTGTATTTTGAGGGCGATACGCATTCGAGCTTCAGATTGATACGCGCGTTTAAAAACCGCTACGGCGCGGTGAATGAACTCGGCGTATTCGCCATGAGCGAAAAGGGTTTGAAGGGCGTGTCGAATCCATCGGCGCTGTTTTTGTCGCAGCACAGCGGCGAAGTCGCCGGTTCGTGCGTGATGGTCACACAAGAGGGCACGCGCCCGATTCTGGTGGAGATACAGGCGCTGGTGGATGAAGCGCATGCGCCGAATCCGCGGCGGCTTTCCGTCGGGCTGGAGCAAAATCGCCTCGCGTTGCTGCTGGCGGTGTTGCATCGCCACTCAGGCATCGCGTGTTTTGATCAGGATGTATTCATCAACGCGGTGGGCGGCGTGCGCATCACCGAACCCGCCGCCGATCTGGCGGTGATGATGGCAGTGGTGTCCTCGCTTAAGAGTAAACCGCTGCCGGCGAAGCTGGTGGTGTTCGGCGAAGTGGGTCTCGCCGGCGAAGTGCGCCCGGTACAGCGCGGGCAGGAGCGGCTGCGCGAGGCGGCCAAGCTCGGCTTCACGCACGCGCTGATTCCCAAGGCCAACAAGCCAAAACAGTCCATCGACGGATTGCAGGTGTTCGCGGTTGAACGTATCGAGGAGGCGGTGTTAAAGTTTCGCGATGCGTTTTCATAAGATAAGCAATAAGGCTGAGTACCGATGCGCAAAGGAGACCCGATATGAAAAAGCTGTTGAAATGGCTGGGGTTGGCGATATTGGTGCTGGTGGTGCTGCCGCTGCTGGTATGGATAGTCTGGAACGCATTCGACGACAAGCTTGACCCGAAGGCTGCGGCCTACGGCGCGGTTCGCGCCGCTGCCGTACCTGATGCGGAGAACGGGCATTTTGCCGTGATCGGGATGAGCGCGCCCGACGGCGCCGATGCCATTGATTACGGCAAGGCCTGGGTTGCCGAGGCGCGCGCCGCCGCCAGGGAGAATCGCCCGGAAAAGCGCGAGGAGGTGAAACGCGCAAAACGTCCCGCCTTGTGCGACCCGATAAAGACCTCGTGCATCGTGCTGGCTCGCGAAAAGCCGGAGGAAGCGGCGGCGCAACTCAACGCGTTCCGCGAAGACTTCGGGCGCTACGACAAGTTGCTACAATACAAGCGTTACGAAGAAGTCCTGGACTATGTCGTGCGGGTGGACGCGATACTGCCGAATTACGGAGGTATGACGGAAACGCAGCGTGCCTATTTGTTGCGCATTGCGGCGGCGGTCAATGCCGGCAATGTTGAAGCGGGGCTGGAAATGCTGGAGCGGGAACTGGCCTTTCAGCGCGTGCTGCTGGGTGGAACGCAATCGCTGCTTGGCAAGATGCTTGCCAACTCGCTTTATGCGCGCGATCTCGCCTTTATCGCGGATCTGCTGCAGCAGCACGGCGTGCAACTCAGGCCGTATTCGGCACGGCTCGCGGCGATGGCGCCGCCGCTGGATCGTGCCGCGCTGAAACTGGACACCGTCATGGAAGGCGAGTACCGCTGGGTGATGACGGCGTTTCAGGATTCGTTCGCCGCCAGAAAAGGCATAGGCATTTTCGGGGGCATCATTGAAACCGCGGGGGCGGGATTTTTCTACAAGAAAAATGCGACGGTCAACAAGGCCTATGAAATCTATTCCGCCATGGGCACGGCGTCGCTTGCACCCGCCGATGGCTTTGCGGAAGCATGGAAGAAGGTGCCAACCGCGGAACAAATGTGGCGCTTTGCATTTTGGGATTTTTTCGATAATCCGGTGGGCAAAATTCTGCTCGGCGTCGGCATGCCGGCATTCGATGGCTACGTGCTGCGCATGCATGATCTGGATGCCATCAATCGTCTGGTGGGGTTGCGCATCGCGCTGCTGGATGCGGGCGTGGACGCTGACGACGTGCAGACGTTTGTCGCAAAAGCAGACGCCCGATTTTACGACCCCTATACGGTAAAACCGATGGTTTGGGACGCCGCCGCCAGGCGACTGTCGGTGAAAATCAGTGAACACACCGTCAAACGGCAGTACGGCTTTGTCGACAAGGGACGTGCGTTCGTGCCGTTGTAGTGCGCAAGTGATTTTGGCTGCTTGGCCCGAAGGCGCGTGACAGCGAAAGGAGGCTCGTAATCATGAAAAAAGTGCTGAAGTGGATTGCTCTGTTGGTACTGGTGTTGGTCGTGTTACCGGTGGTGGTTGTGCTTGCCATCAATACGGTTGACGAAACGCTGGATCCGAAGCCTGCAGCGGCGGGCGAGCCACGCGCGCCCACCGTGCCGGACGCGGACAACGGTTATTTTGCGTTGCTGGCCATGGGCGCGGCGGATGGCGCGGATGGCACGGCGTACGCAAAGGCATGGCTGGCCGAAGCGCGCGCGGCGGCAAAAGAAAATCGTTCCGAGAAACGGCCCGAGGTTAAACGCGCGAAGCGTCCGGATATTTGCGATGCATTCCAGAAGCCGTGCCTGGCGGCGGTGCAGGATGCCGCGGCGGATTTGCCCGGCAAGCTCGACGCCTACAAGGAAGACCTCGATCGCTACGAAAAGCTGCTTGCATCGCATGCCTACGAAGAGGTGCTGGATTATCCGATGCGCATGGATGGCCGATTACCGAATTACGCGCCAGTGATGGCCGCGCAGCGGGCCTATCTCACGCGCACGGCGTTGCTGCTACAGGCGGGGAAAATCGACGAGGCCTTGTCGGCGTTGGAACGTGATATTGCGTTTCAGCGCATGATGCTCGGCGGCGCGCGCACGGTGATCAGCAAAATGGTCGCGACAGCCAACACAATGCGTGACCTCGCGTTCATTGCCGATTTGCTGCAAACCAGAGCTGCGGAACTCAAGCCGCACGCGTCACGAATCGCGCAGATGGTAAAGCCCATCGCGCCGGAGGCGCTGCGTCTGGATGCGGCGATGGATGCGGAATTCGGTTTGGCGAAGTGGGCAATGCAAAATCCGACTGCGGGAGGCATGGAGGACGAAGTACCGCAATGGTACGAGGGCATCGCGCTGAAACTTTTTCACAAGACCAATGCGAGTATCAATCAGTATTATTCCCTGCATATCCAACGGTTGGAAGCGCTGCGCAAACCACCGGGCATGCTGCTCGTGGAGAAGGCAGCGCCTGTTCAGGGTTTCGAGATATCGAGAATTCTTGATTACGTTTACAACCCGGCGGGTAAGATTTTGCTCGAAATTGGCAGTCCATCGTACGTGTCGTATGCACTCCGGCTGCACGATCTCGATGCGTATAACCGTCTGGTGGGGTTGGGCGTTGAACTCGTCGCGGCGGACATAGCC
>CAMDDY010000390.1 GCA_945893125.1 Bordetella parapertussis | reverse complement strand
ATCGCCGCCGCCTTGTATCCGGAAAATGCGTCCGACGAGATTGCCGCGCGGGCGTTGAAGGCGATGGGTCACGTGGATATCGTGGCGAACTCAGCGGGCGGCAGCCGACCGTTGCCGCTGGATGGTTCCAAAGAGGCGTGGATGGAAGGCATGACTCTTAACTTCTGGCGCTTGCGTGAGCTCACGCACGCGTTGCTGCCGAGCATGATCGAACACAAGTTCGGGCGGGTGATTAATCTCACCGGCACGCGCGAGCCGCGCAACCTCAATGCGGCGCATGCCGCCAAGGCGGCGGTGCATGTGTGGTCGAAAGGATTGTCGATAGTGGTGGCGAAAGACGGCGTGACGGTGAATTGTTTGCAGCCCGGCAAGCTGCGCAGCGAACAAATCGACAAGCGCATGCCCACCGAGGAAGCGCGTCGTGCGTGGGCGAAAAAAGAAGTGCCGATGGAGCGCGTCGGTGAGCCGGAAGAACTCGCGGATCTGGCGGTGTTTCTCGCCTCGCCGCGCGCGGGTTATATCTCCGGCAACGTGATTGCGGTGGATGGTGCGGCGCGCTACTTTGCATTTTAAAAATATCGTAAGTAATTGTTTTTATTATGTTTTTAAGGGATCGTCTGGCAGGCATGGTGCATGGCATCCATTATGCCGATTTGCCGCCGGAGGTGATTCATCAGGTCAGGCGCATCACGCTGGATACGCTCGCCTGCGCGTACGGCGCGTGTCACGGCGAGCCCGCGCGCATCGTGCGCGACACGGTGCGTGCGTTGGGCGGCGTGGCGGAATGTACGCTGATTGGATCAACGGAAAAAACATCCTGCACGCTGGCGACGCTGGTGAACGGCACGCTGATGCGTTATCTCGACGGCAACGATTATTACTTCGGCCGCGATTCGGCGCATCCCAGCGGCAACCTCGCGCCCGCATTGGCGGTGGCGCAGCGCGCGGGATGCAACGGGCGCGACCTGATTACAGCCATGGTGATCGCGTACGAAGTGCAGTTGCGACTGTGTGATCTCACCGGTGTATCCGAGCGCGGCTGGCATCCGGGCACGCATACGCAATTTTCCAGCGCGGCGCTGGCGGCGCGATTGCTGTCGGACGATGTGGCGGTAACGGCCAACGCCATCGCCATTGCCGCCAGCCACAACAACACGCTGGCGCAATCGCAGCGCGGCAACATTCCGATGATGAAGGCCACGGCGGAGGCGATGATTTGCAAAGGCGGCGTCGAAGCCGCGTTGCTGGCGTGCAAGGGTTTGACCGGGCCGGAAGAAATATTTGAAGGCGCGGCGGGCTGGAGCAAGATCGTGGCCGATGGTTTGGACGCGGATGCACTGACGGCATCGTGCAATGGCCGCTACAGAGTGATGGAGGCGTGTTTCAAACCCTATGCCGCAGTGGCAGGGGCGATGGCGCCGATACAGGCAGCGATTGACCTGGCCACGAAGCACGTGCTCGATGCCGGTGCCATCGAGCAGATCATCATCAAGCTGCCCGCGAGTGCCGCGAAAAAAGCCTCCAGCGATCCGAAGAAGCTGGTGCCGCGCGACAAGGAAACCGCCGATCACAGTTTTCAGTATTGCGTGGCGGTGGCGCTGCTCGATAAAGCGTGCGGTGAAGCGCAGTTCACGCAAGAAAAACTGAACTCACCGCAGGTGCGCGAGCTGATCGCGCGCACGCGGATCGAAGCCGACGACGCCTTAACGGCGTTGTATCCTGGGTCGTCCGGCGGCGGTGTGACGGTAAAGCTGCGCAGCGGCGAGACGTTCGAGAAACGGTATTCGTATCCGCCGGGGCATCCGCGCAATGCCGGCAGTGATGCCGATATCGAGCGCAAATTTTTTGCGTTGTCGGGCGATGTGCTTGCCCGATCTGTTGCACAGGCCGTGATTGATGCGACGTGGCGGCTGGAGACTTGCGAGAATTTGAAACTGTTTCCCTTGAGAGGAAGTCCGCCATGCCCGCGATAGTGCCCCCGCTGAAAATGGTCTGCTGCGTCTTGATGATGCCGGCGGTTGCCATGGCGCAGGACAGGGCAGAGTCGTTCCCCGCGAAATCGGTGAGACTGATCGTGCCGTACGCCGCCGGCGGCCCCAACGATATCGTGGCGCGCGTGCTGGGACAGAAATTATCCGAGCGCTGGAAGCAGCAGGTGATAATCGACAATCGCGGCGGCGCCAATGGCGTGATCGGCGCCGAGCTCGCGGCCAGAGCGCCCGCCGACGGCTACACGCTATTTCTCGGCAACGCCGGCGTGATGGCGAGCAATCCCGCGCTGTATGCCAGGTTGCCGTATCACGCGGAAAAAGATTTTGCCGCTGTCAGCCTGATGGTGCAGGCGCCGCTGCTGCTGGTGACGCATCCCTCCTTCAACATCAAGACCGTGACGGAGCTGGTGAATCAGGCCAAGGCGCGCCCCGGACAACTGAGCTTCGGCTCCGGCGGCACGGGCGGTGTCGCGCACCTCGCGGGTGAACTGCTCAACTTTATGACGGCTATCAAAACCGTGCATATCGCCTACAAGGGCGCGGCGCCCGCGATGACGGATTTGCTCGGCGGGCAAGTGGCGTTTACCTTTACCGGGCCGCTGGCGGCCATGCCGAATATCAAGGCGGGCAAATTAACCGGCGTGGCGGTGACTACTAAAAAACGTGCGGCAGCCTTGCCTGACATTCCAGCGGTGGCGGAGACCATTCCGAATTACGAAGTGCGCGCGTGGTACGGCATCGTGGCGCCGGCGCGCACGCCCCAGCCCCTCATCGACAAAATCAACCGGGATATTGCCGTTGCCATGCAGGCGCCGGATGTGGTGCAGCGCTTCACCAGCGACGGCGGCGAGGTGGTGGGCGGCACACCCGCGTCATTCGCAAAACTGATCAGTGAAGAAATCGTGATGTGGACACGGGTGGCGAAACAGGCGCAACTCAGGCTTGATTGATGTTATCAAATTAACGTGGGCGGTAAACCGCAATGTCACAAATCGGCGCCGGTAACTACATCTACGAACGTATCCGCGACTGGCCCAAAATGCCCAACGGCAATATTTATTCGGGGTTGACGGTGGATCAGAGCGTGGACAAGTTTGTGCGCGTGAAGTGAGTGCAGTTAGTCCAGCCGCACGTTGACCTGTTTGACCACGCTTTTCCAGCGCGCGTCTTCGGTTTCGAGGAATTTGCGGAAATCTTCGGGCGTACCGGTGGTGATGTCGAGCGTTACCGCGGTAAAGCGCGTTTTCACGTCGGCGGCATTCAACGCTTTGTTGATTTCACTATTGAGCAGCGTAACGATTTCTTTTGGGGTGCCTGCCGGGGCGAGCACGCCGTACCATTGATACGCGACAAAATCCTTCACGCCGGCTTCCTGAATGGTCGGCACGCTGGGCAGCAGCGCATGGCGTTGCGCGCTGGTGATGGCCAGTGGTTTTAATTTGCCCGCGCGCACATGCGGAAATGAAGCGGGCGCGGCGTTAATCACCAGCGGAATCTGCCCGGCCATGACATCCATCAGTGACGGCCCGCCGCCCTTGTACGGCACGTGGTTCAGCGTGAGGCCGGTTTTCAGACGCAGCCATTCGTAAGTCATGTGCGGGCCGCTGGCCAGCCCACTGGTGCCGACCGCGAATTTCGCGGTTTGCGCGGGCGTCATCGCCAGCAGTTCTTTCAGCGTGTTGACGCTGAACGATGGATGCGCCGCGATGATTTGCGGCGAGGTGGCGATCAGATTCAGCGGCGAAAAATCCTTTACCGCGTCGTACGGCGGCTTGGTATACACCAGCGAGTTGATGCTGTGCGGCTGGTCGGCAAGGACGAGGGTGTAACCGTCGGGCGTGGCTTTGGCGGCAATCACGGTGCCGATGAGTCCGGTTGCGCCGGGACGATTGTCGATGACGAAGGTTTGGCCCAACGCCTCGGCAAGTTTTTGTCCGATGGCGCGCCCCGTGAGATCGGAACCGCCGCCGGGCGGGTAGGGCACGATCACGCGCACCGGTCGCGAGGGATATTTATCGGCGGCGTGGGCGCAGCACAGCGCCGGCAGGATAATGCCGAGCGCGGCGGCGCAGCGGATAACCGGATTCATGGGAACTCCCAATTGGAGGGACTGGTTACGAATGGTTAGGGCAGGCATCACTCGAATACTACCCGATGGTGAGGGGAAAGGTTGTTTGCCGCGCTGGCGGCAGGCGGTATAGTCATTGCGACTGCCATCAGGAAGAATATTTTCATGCAAACAGTACACAACCCAAGCAATATGAGCCTCGCCAAGCGCATGGCCGTGGTGTTCGTTCCAACCTTGGCAATCGTGTCATTGGCATGCGCGAGCGCGGCGGCGCAGCCGTATCCGCACAAGCCGATCCGTTTTATCACGCCCAACGGACTGGGCGGCTCGACTGATTTGGTGGCGCGTTCCATCGCGCAAAAACTGTCAGAGACATTCGGCCAGCAAGTGGTGGTGGATAACCGGCCGGGATCAGGCGGCATCCTGGGCGCGGAAATTGTCGCGCGCGCGCCGGCTGACGGCTACACGCTGCTGATGGGCACGGCGGGTAATTTCGCCATCAGTCCACATCTCTACCGGAAATTGGGCTACGACCCGGTGCGCGATTTTTCGCCGGTCACGCAGATATCCGCTTCGGCGTACATGCTGCTGGTGCAGCCTGCGATCGGCGTGCGCTCGGTGAAGGACTTGGTCGCGCTGGCGAAAGCCAAGCCGGGCGCGCTCAACTATGCGTCAGCCGGCAGCGGCACCGGTTCGCATCTGTCGATGGAGCTTTTTCGCAGTATCGCCGGCGTCAACATGGTTCACATTCCCTACAAGGGCGGCATGGCGGGTCTTACCGAGATGCTCGGCGGGAAGGTGCAGGCGATGTGCAACGGCATACCGTCTTCGCTGCCGCTCGCGCGCGCGAACCGCGTGCGCGCGTTGGCGGTGACCACGGCGCGGCGCTCGGCGGCTGCGCCCGAGTTGCCCACGCTGGCCGAGGCGGGCTACCCCGGCGCGGAATCTAATTCGTGGGCCGCGCTGATGGTTCCCGCCGGAACGCCGCGCG
>CAMDDY010000389.1 GCA_945893125.1 Bordetella parapertussis | reverse complement strand
GTCGGCGCCAATTTGCACCGCGAGCTTCGCGTCTTCGGCGGTGGCAATACCTTTCAAAATCAGCGGCAACCGGGTGTGCTGCTTGATCCACGCGCAATCGTCCCACGTGAGGCTTGCCTGATGCCGCGGATCACCTGAATCAGCGCGCTGCAAATAGCCGCTGATGATGTCGCGCTCGCGGCGGCTGTAGTAGGCGCGATCCACCGTGACGCAAATCGCGCGGTAGCCTGACGCCTTGGCGCGATCGAGAAAGCCGCGCATCCACGTGCGATCACTGCGCACATACAGTTGGAACAACAGCGGGTGATCGACACTCTTTGCAACTTCCTCGATGCTGGGCTTTGCCGCCGTGCTGATAAACGCCGTGGTGCCCGCCGCGACCGCGCCGCGCGCCACCGCCACAGCACCCGCCGGATCGGCGATCTGCAAAAAGTTACCCACCGGCGCAATGAACACCGGCAGCTTTAATTTTTCGCCGAGCAGTGTGGTGGTCATGTCGATTTTGGAGACATCCACCAGCACGCGCTGGCGCAGCGCCAGGCAATCGAGCGCCATGCGGTTGCGCCGCAGCGTGGTCTCGGAATCCGAGCCGCCGCACAGGGTGTCCCACTGAAAGCGCGACAGATTCTGCCGCGCATGCATCACCATCTCTTGCAGCGTGTTAAACGGACGCGCGTGGTCTTCACGGCCGGCTTCGCGGGTGAGTTCTACGTCCTGTTTTTTGCCTGCTGTCTTTTTGGCTTTGGCCATGGGTGTTCTCGTTAAGGTTTGTTGTCGTGCGCACGGCGCACGCTACGAATTTGATTGTTGGGGTGCTTCATCAAGAAAACATACAGTAAGAAATCCCGGCGGTGCGGGCTATGAATCCCCCTGAGAGCCGCCGAGCAGCGCAGTGGAAACTGGAGGGGTCGGCGAGGACTGTCTGAGTGCTCGCGCCGTTGTAGTTTGCGAGCGCGAGTTCCGCAGCCGCCAGTTTTCACGAGCAGCGCAGGGCAGCCCGAAGGGCCGGCGAACCGGGGGCGGCCTTTCTTTGGTTACTTTCTTTGGCCGTACAAAGAAAGTGACCAGCCGCCGGGCTGCCCCCGGCGACCTTGAGTTTGATCTTGCAGTCAATAACTCGCGACGACTCAAATCCCCACACCCTTCAACGCATTGGGCATATAACGCTCGCCGGCGCCCGCGCCAATTGCAAAAACCTCACTGAGTTTCGCAATGTCTTTGGCGTTGATAGTCAAGTCCACCGCCGCCACGTTTTGCTCGACGTTCTTCGCCTGATTGGTGCCGGGAATCGGCACTATGCCCTCCCACTGCGCCAATATCCACGCCAGCGACAACTGCGCGGGGCTCACGTCGTAACGCTTCGCCATCGCTTCGAGTTCGGCCACCAGTGCGACGTTACGAGCCAGATTCTCCGGCAAAAAGCGCGGATGCTTGCGGCGGCGGTCGGTCTCGGGAATGTCCTCTACCGACTTTATTTTGCCCGTCAACATGCCGCGCCCGAGCGGCGCGTAGCCGATGTAGCCGACGCCCAACTCCTTGCACGCGGGAATAATGTCTTTCTCGGATTCGCGAAACCACAGCGAGTACTCGGTCTGCAACGCGGTCAGCGGATGTTCGGCATGCGCGCGGCGTAGCGTTTTCGCGGAGGCTTCGCAAAGGCCGATAAAGCGCACCTTGCCGCGCGAAATCAACTCACTCATCGCGCCCACGGTATCCTCGATGGGCACACTGGGATCGACGCGATGCAGAAAATAAATATCGATGACATCCAGCCCCATGCGCTGCAAACTTTCATCGCAGCATTGATGCACGTACTCGGGGCGGCCATTGGTGGCTTTCTTGCCGTCGGGCAAATCGATGTTGCCGAACTTGGTGGCGATCATTACGTCGTTGCGCCGGCCTTTCAGCGCGCGCGATAGCAGCACTTCGTGGCGCGTGCCCCAGTATGCATCGGAGCTGTCAAAAAAATTCACGCCCAAATCCAGCGCGCGATGAATCGCGGCCTTGAAGTCGTCCACCTGCGGGGTATCGAATTTAATGGCAGCAGCGCCGCGCCCCATACTGATGGCGGAAACCTGCGGGCCGTTGCGGCCCAAACGTCTATATTTCATAAGTATTTGTTTTTAATGATTAAATTACTGCAACGCCTTGAATCTCAAGCAACATGCCGGGCCGTGCGAAATGCGCAATCGTAAGCAATGCGCTGGCAGGATATTTTCCGTCTTTAAAAAACTCGTTGCGGATTTTTACAAAACCATCGCCATGACGCGGATCGTTGATGAACACCGTCATCGTCACCAGATTGGCGAGCGTGCCGCCCGCGCGGCGCAAGGTTTTGTCGATGGCCGTAAAAATAGTGCGCGCCTGCGCGTCAAAGTTGCCGGAAATATCCTTGCCGTTTTCGTCCACGGTTGCGGTCTGCCCCGCGAGCCACACGGTCTTGCCGCCCTGCGTAATGACAGCGGGCGAAAACGCGCGGCTCTTCTGGAAATCCGTACCTTCGAGATATTCGAATTGCGCGGCCATGATGACTACAGCCCATCACCCACATTGACGTTTTCGGACTTCAATTCAACGCCAGCCGCCTTCGCCTGCAACAGCAGCAGTTGCGAAAAATCCTGATCGTAACCATGCCCAATCAAGGTTTGCACCTGGTCGCGCGCGGCGGACGTGGTCGGCATCGGCACGCCGTAGGTGCGTCCGGAGGCAAGCCCCAGATCAATATCCTTCAGCAGCAACTGCGGCGTGAACGTCACGTGAAAATCCAGATTCGACAGCGCCGGCGTTTTATACGCGGTGAACATCGATCCCATCACGCTCTTGTTCAGGAAATCGAGGAACGCATGGCGCGGCATGCCGGCCTTTTCCGCCAGCACGGTGATCTCGCACAAGTTCTGAATCACCACACCCAGCATCACGTTGTGGCAAATTTTTGCGATGCGCGAGAGTTCGCCCTCGCCGACATACGACGAGCCGCGGCCCACTGCGTCGAGATAAGGCGCCACCGCATCAAAGGCATCTTTCGGCCCGGACGCCACCACGGTCAGTTTGCCGGCCTTGATGACTTTGGCGTTGCCTGACACCGGTGCTGCCAGCATCTTGATGTTTTTCTCACCCAGCTTCTGGCGTATCTCGGCGGATTCCTCCAACGAGATCGAGGTGCTGTCCACCACGATTTTCGGCGCACCGCCCTTGGACATAACGCCATTCGGCCCGAACAACACTTCTTTCACGTCCTTGCCGGTGGAGACCATGGTAAACACAATGTCGCAGCCCGCGAGGTCCGTGAGGTTGTCCACCACTTTCGCGCCGGATTTCGCCAGCGGCTCGGCCTTGGATTTAGTGCGGTTCCACACCGCAATATCGCAACCCGATTTTGCGAGGCGCTCCGCCATGGCGTAGCCCATGCGCCCGATGCCGATCCAGCCGAGTTTGTGTTGTTTGAGATTTGCCATGAATATCATCCGGTTTCAGGGGTAAGAATTGACAAGCCGCGCCGCGCTGGCGCCACGCGAAGCTATAATTAATCACTGCGTTTTTTGCGAGGCTGGAAGGATACCCCAGATGCGTGTTTTTTGGGCATTTTCAATAGTCGTTTTGGCGTGGACTGCGGCAATACCTGCGCCCGCCGGGGCGCAGGAATACCCCTCAAAACCGATACGCTTTATCGTGCCGTACGCACCGGGCGGCGGGCTGGACGTGGTGGGGCGCCCCATCGCGCAAAAACTGTTCGAGCAGTGGGGGCAACCCGTGCTGATCGAAAATCGCCCCGGCGCGAGTACCACACTGGGGGCCAATGCCGTCGCCAAGGCAGCGCCCGACGGCTACACCCTGATGTTGACCTTGAGTTCCCTCACCAGCGGCCCTGCCTTGTATCGCAAGTTGCCCTATGACCCGGTGCGCGATTTCGCGCCGATCATCTGGATCGCGACCACGTCTTATCTGCTCTGCGTGCATCCGTCGTTGCCGGTTAAATCCGTGCGCGAATTGATCGCGCTGGCGCACGCCAAACCGGGTGCGCTGAATTTCCCCTCGTCGGGCCAGGGCAGCGATCCGCATCTGGCGGCGGAGTTGTTCAAGCTGATGACGCGAACCCAGATGACGCACATTCCGTACAGCGGCGGCAATCCGGCGGCAGTCGCTGCCATCAGCGGCGAAGTACATTTGTCATTCATGCCCACGGTGTCCGGCACGCCGTACGTCAAAGCCGGCAAAATGCGCGGCCTCGGCATCAGCACGCCGCAGCGCTCCCCGGTATTCCCTGAACTGCCGACCATCGCCGAATCGGGCGTGCCGGGTTATGCCGCAGAAGCGTGGTCCGGGATGCTCGCGCCCGCGCAGACGCCGCGCGAGATCGTGGTCAAGCTCAATGCCGCCGTCGCAAAAATCGTGCATTCCGCGGAAATGACTTCGTTTCTGCTGTCACGCCAAACCGTCCCCAAGGGCAGCAGCATCGAAGAATTCACCACGCGCCTGCGTCAGGATGTCGAGAAAAAAACCCGCCTGATCCGCGAGGCGAAGATTAAAGTCGAGTAGCATCGCCGCAACACATTCAAACCATCAAGGGAGAAAAATCCATCATGTCCGATATCACCATACTGGCCTCGGGGCTGGGCTTTCCGGAAGGCCCGGTGGTCTGCGCCGACGGTTCCATCGTCGTGGTCGAATTACGCAATCAGCGCATCTCGCGCGTGTCGCCCGACGGCAAGGTGAGCGTGTTTTCCAACGCCGGCGGCGGGCCAAATGGGCTGGCCATCGGGCCGGACGGATTTTTCTATCACACCAACAACGGCGGCAATCGCTACATCGACGGCCACCCGCTCGGCATGGGACCGCATCCGGATTATAAATTCGGCTACGTGCAGCGCATCGATCCGAAAACCGGCGAGGCGAAGCTGCTCTACAAAGAAGCGAATGGCCGCACACTCTCCGCACCGAACGACCTGGTGTTCGACGCGCACGGCGGTTTTTATTTCACCGATCTGGGCAAACGCATGCCCACGCACAAGGTTCTGGGCGGCCTGTATTACGCACTGCCCGATGGTTCCAAGGTGGTTGAAGTCGCCTA
>CAMDDY010000388.1 GCA_945893125.1 Bordetella parapertussis | reverse complement strand
TAATGCATTTCAAGGCCGGGTGATTTGAGGGTGGGCATTGCGGGTTGTCCAGAGACTGAAATTAAGGAAGGGATAATACCGTCGAAGCCGGTTGCGCGTGAACCGCGCGAAATTCCGGCAACGGGATAAAATGCCGTCTTGCGCCAGCTATTGGCCCGAAAGGTGAATGCCCTGATAGAAGTCCTGGAGAAACCCGCCGCCGGTCCCGTCATCCGCCTGCACGAGGCGGACAACGTGGTGATCGCGCGCGCCAATGTCGAGATCGGCACCAAGCTTGGCGACGGCCTCACGTGTCGCAGCCAGGTGCCGTCCGGCCACAAAATTTCGACGCGCGCCATCAAAAAGGGCGAGCCCATACTCAAGTACAACGTGACGATAGGTTTTGCGGCGGCCGATATCGCGCCGGGCACGTTCGTGCATTCGCACAACATGGAGTTCCGCGAATTCGACCGCGATTACGCGTATGCCAAGGATTATCGCCCGGTGCAATTTATCCCGGAGAGCGAACGTGCGACCTTCATGGGCATAGTGCGCGCAAACGGCCAGATCGCCACGCGCAATTACGTCGGCGTGTTGTCCACGGTGAATTGCTCGGCGACGGTCGTGCACAAAGTCGCCGAGTACTTCACGCCCGAACGGCTGGCGGAGTTTCCGAATATCGACGGCGTCGTTGCTTTCGCGCACGCGACCGGCTGCGGCATGGAAATGACGGGCGAGCCGATGGACCTCCTGCGGCGCACGATGGCGGGATATGCGCTGCACGCAAACCTCGCATCGGCACTCGTCATTGGCCTCGGCTGCGAGCGCAACCAGGTCAGCAAATTATTCAAAGAGCAGGGCCTCGAAGAAAATTCGCGCCTGCGCTCGTTCGTCATGCAGGACGAGGGCGGCACGACGAAGACGATAGCGGCCGGGATCGCGGCGGTGAAAGAAATGCTGCCGGAAGCCAATCGCGTGCAGCGCACGCCGGTGCCGGCGAGCCACATCATGGTGGGTTTGCAGTGCGGCGGGTCGGACGGTTTTTCATCGATCACCGCCAACCCCGCGCTGGGTGCGGCGATGGACATTCTGTGTCAGCACGGCGGCACCGCGATATTGTCCGAGACGCCCGAAATCTACGGTGTCGAACACACCCTCACGCGCCGCGCACGCAATCGCGAAGTCGGCGAAAAACTGATCGAGCGCATCCGCTGGTGGAAAGACGTGTACACCGTGGGCCGCGACACGCAGATCAACGGCGTGGTCAGTCCCGGCAATCAGCATGGGGGCCTCGCCAACATTCTCGAAAAATCGCTCGGCTCGTCAATGAAAGGCGGCACCGGCCCGCTGATGGAAGTGTATCGATACGCCGAACCAGTCACGCAAAACGGCTTTGTATTCATGGACACGCCAGGCTTCGACCCCTGCTCCGCCACCGGACAAATCGCCGGCGGCGCCAACATGATCATGTTCACCACGGGACGCGGCTCCATGTTCGGCGCCAAGCCCGTGCCGTCAGTAAAACTCGCCACCAACACCCCGATGTTCCGCAAGCTCGAAGAAGACATGGATATCAACTGCGGCGAAATCCTCGACGGCACCTCCACCCTGCGCGAAATGGGTCAAAAGATTTTTGAATTGATGCTGCGCACAGCGTCCGGTGAGCAAACCAAGAGTGAATTGCTGGGGCTGGGCGATCACGAGTTTGTGCCGTGGAATATTGGGGTAGTGGGGTAGTGGGGTAAGGGTGGTAAATCTTGAAAGAAAGGAAATATTCGCACTCGCGCAGGTGTGGCGAGAAAACCCCCATGAGAGCCGCTGAGCAGCGCAGCCGCGCCGGGGCTCATTGGATGAGCGGCGAGGACTGTCTGAGTCCTCGCGCCGTTGGGTTATGCGAGGGCGAGTTCCGCAGCCGCCCGGCGTGGCGAGCAGCGCAAGGAAGCCCGAAGGGCCGGCGAACCTGGGGCCGCCTTTCTTTGGTTACTTTCTTTGGCGGAGCAAAGAAAGTAACTTGCCGCCGGGCAACCCCCGGCGAACTTGTTGTGAGGTGTGTGCAATGAGCTATCACCGATTATCCAAGTGGCTGCTAATCGTTGCGATCCTATTAGCGGCGACACCGATACAAGCCCAACCCTGGTCCCCCGCCCGCAACATAGAAATCACCGTCTCCTCCGGCGCGGGCGGCGCAGCCGACCGCGAAGCGCGTGAACTGCAACGCCATTTGCAAGCGCTCCCCGGCATGCCGCCGATCACAGTCAACAACCGCCCCGGCGGCGGCGGATCAATCGCGTGGTCATCGCTCAATCAGCATCAGGGCGACGCGCATTGGCTCGCCACCATGAACGTGGCGCTGCTCACCAATCACATCATCGGTGCATCAACGCTGCGTTATCAGGACTTGACGCCGCTGGCGATTTTGATGCGCGAGTACATCGCGGTGTGGACGCGCGCGGAGTCGCCGATTAAATCAGCAAAGGAATTGCTCGCGCGGTTGAAAGCGAATCCATCGTCGGTAAGCTTCGGCCTCTCGCCCGCGCTCGGCAATCAGAATCACATCGTGCTCGGCATGCTCGCCAAGGCGGCGGGCATCGATCCCAAGGCATTGAAGATCGTCGTTTACGCAGGCGGGCCCGGCGTGACCGCCGCGCTCGGCGGGCATATCGACGCGTGGGTGGGCACGCTCGGCGGCGCGATCCCGCACGCGCATGCGGGCAAGGTCAACGTGATGGGCATCAGCGCGCCGCAACGCCAGCCGGGCAAGGCGATTGCATTGCCGACGTTTCGCGAGCAAGGTATCGATGCGGTGTACGCGGCGTATCGCGGCATCGTCGGGCCGGGCGGGCTGTCGGCGGCGCAACGCGCTTACTGGGACACGACGTTCGCCAAGGTCACCAGCAGCGCGGAGTGGAAAGCCACCGCCGTTGAACATGCGTGGGCGCCGGACTACAAAAACAGCACCGAGACGCGCCAGTTTCTGGATGCGGAGTATCCGGCGTTACGAAAAACGCTGGTGGAACTGGGTGTGACCAAGCAGTAGTAGATGAACTGACACGGGAGACGGTCATGGACAATATCTGGCGCATTTCACCGCACTTACACTGCCCGTTACGCAACCCGCATAGCCACCTCGGCCGCGACACGGGCGGCGTGCGCGGCGCGCCACTGCATGCGCTGACCGTTTGCGCAGCCTTGTCCGCAACCACCGCGCTCGCGCAGCAGAACACTGCAAATTATCCCAATCGGCCGATCCGTGTTGTGGTGACTTATCCGCCCGGCGGCGCGGCGGATTTTTCCGCGCGCGTGCTGACGCAGCGGCTGCCTGCCGTGCTGGGGCAGAGCATCGTCATCGACAATCGCGGCGGCGCCAACGGCAACATCGGCAACGACATCGCGGCCAAGGCCGCGCCTGATGGTTATACGCTGCTGGTCACGGCCGAATCCACCATCACCATCAACCCCGCCGTCTATGCGACGCTGCCGTATGTGGCGATGCGCGACCTTACCGCGATCACGCAAATCACCAAGTACGCGAACGTGGTGGTGGTGCATCCTTCGCTGCCGGTCAATTCCATCAAGGAGTTGATCGCCCATGCAAAATCGCAGCCGGACAAAATGAGTTACGCGCACCCCGGCGTGGGCAGCGCGCAACAACTCGCGGTGGAACTTTTCAAGATGACCACGGGCGTCAATATCACCAGCGTGGCCTACAAGGGCGGCGGGCCCGCGATGATCAGCCTCGCCGGCAACGAAACGCAACTCTCGTTCGCCACGCCGCCGTCGGCCATGCCTCACGTCAGGGGCGGCAGATTAAGAGCGATCGGCGTCACCAGTGACAAGCGCTCGCCCGCGATGCCCGATCTGGGAACCATCAGCGAGGCGGGCCTTCCCGGTTTTAACGTGGTGGCCTGGATCGGTTTATTCACACCGGCAAAAACACCGGTCGCCATCGTCAATCGCCTGCACGAGGAATCCGCGAAAATTCTGCGTGTGCCCGAAGTCAAAGAGGTGGTGCTCGGCATGGGCGCCGAAACCGGCGGCGCCACGCCGAAAGAAGCCAATGCCATCGTGCGCGAAGAGACGGCGATGTGGGCCAAGGTCGTCAAGCGCGCGGGTGTTAAAGTCGAATAAACGCTGCAAGCAGACAAACGCGAAGCAAAGGGAAAAGATATTTATGACTGCCCAACCATACCACCCCGTCCCCAATTCCAGCGGCACCGCCCCACCCAAACTCAAGGCGCCCGCCAACGCCTGCGACTGCCATCATCACATCTACGACCCGGCGCGTTTTGCGTTGCCGCAGCCGCAGCCCGCGAGACCAGTGCCGCCCAACAGTACGGTGGCGGATTACCGCTTGCTGCAACAATGTATCGGCGCCACGCGCAACGTGGTGGTGCAGCCGCGCCATTACGGCACCGACAACGCGGTAACGCTGGATGCGCTGGCGCAGTTCGGCAAAAGTTCGCGCGGGATTGCGGTGGTACATCCCACCATCAGCGATGCCGAACTCAAGCGCTTCAACGACGCCGGCATACGCGGCATACGCTTCAGCCTCGGCGACCCGAAAACGCGCGCGGTGCAGCCCGAGATGATCGAGCCGCTGGCGAAGCGCATTGCAAATCTCGGCTGGCACATCCAGTTCAATATCGAGGCTGATCAGATTGTTGAACTCGCCGACATTTTGCGGCGGCTGCCGGTGACTGTCGTGATCGATCACTTGGGGCATCCGCATCTGCCCGCAGGCGTGAACGACGCATCGCACCACATCGCGCGCGGCTTGATCGACGCAGGGCGCGCGTGGGTCAAGCTCGCGGGTGCGTATTTCAATACTGAAGTCGGTCCGCCCACCTACGCAGATGCAACAAAGATTGCGCAGGCTTTCGTCAAGGCCACGCCGGAGCGCGTGGTGTGGGGCAGCGATTGGCCGCATCCGAGTGCGGCGAACAAGCCGGATGATTCCCTGTTGTTCGATCTGCTGTCGGAGTGGGCGCCGGACGAAGAAGTGCGCAATCGTATTCTGGTGCAGAATCCGGAGGTGCTTTATGGTTTTGAGAAATCGGTCTAGCGCGCCGCACTAACATGAAGAATGCTGTAGG